>JASHXG010000086.1 GCA_030043675.1 Vulcanimicrobiota bacterium | reverse complement strand
TGGGGCTGGGATCACTTCGCCTAAGTTAGGCCCGGCGGGTGACGCGCTGCGAGCGCAGGCACTGCGTGCAGACGCGGGCGGTGCGATGTACGCCGTGGTCGTCGATCCGCACCGATTGCAGGTTGGGCAGCCAGCGCCGCTTGGTTTTGTTCATCGCGTGGCTGACGTTGTTGCCGGCCTTGGGTCCCTTGCCACAGATTTCACAGCGCTTCGCCATAACCGGCAGATGGTACCACGTCGTCCACCCGGAGGGCAAGCGGAAAATGTTGACCGCAGGCAAGGATTCGCGCGATTCCGAAACCGCCCGCGGTGGACGTTCTTCCTTCCGCCGGCCAAGGAGCGGTCCGATGAGCCGAGCGCGCATCGCTGTCGATGCCATGGGGGGCGACCACGCGCCTGCGGAGATCGTGGCCGGCGCGTTGCTCGCTTCGGAGGCGTTCGACGCCCAGATCCTGCTGGTCGGCGACGAGGAAGCGGTACGGCCGCTTCTGCGCGGACCGCGTGGCGATCGCGTTCAAATCGTGCATGCCCCCGAGTCGGTGCCGATGGATCTGGCGGCTTCGGCTTCGCTGCGTTCCTGCGAGCGAACTTCGCTCGGGATTGCGGTCAATCTCGTCAAGCAGGGCGAAGCAGATGCGGTCGTTTCGGCCGGCAACAGCGGCGCCTTCTTGGCGATTGCGTTGATCAAGCTGCGTACGATCGAGGGCATCTCGCGTCCGGCCATTGCGACGGTCTGGCCGGCGCTCAACGGTCCGACCGTCTTGCTCGATTCGGGCGCGAACGTGGACTGCCGCCCGGAGTGGCTCGAGCAGTTCGGCATCATGGGCTCGGCCTACGCCAAGGCCGTGCTGCACATCGCGACGCCGCGCGTCGCGGTCCTTTCCGTCGGCGAGGAGCGTAGCAAGGGCAACCAACAGGTGCTCGAAGCCGCGCGACTGCTCGAAGCGGCGCCGGTCGCGTTTATCGGCAACGTCGAGGGACGCGACCTCTTCCATAACATTGCCGACGTGATCGTTGCCGACGGCTTTGTCGGCAACGTCGTTCTAAAAACCGGCGAAGGCATGATTGCAGATCTCGCGACCGTGATGCGCGACTCGCTGCTCGCCGGAAATCTGTTGACCAAGCTCGGCACGGCGCTGCTTGCGCCCGCGCTTCGGCAGCTGGGTAAGAGATTTGATTATGAAACGTACGGCGGGGCACCATTCTTGGGACTGCGAGGAAACTGCATCGTCACACATGGGCGCGCCAGCCGCAAGGCGATCAAACACGCGATAGGCGCCGCCGTGCAAGAAGTCCAGCACGACGTCGTGGGAAAGATCACCGACCTGATTGCGCCTCACCTCGCTGCAACGTAGGGAACTCTAGAGGTTCCCTGAGGGAAACGTGCTCGGCGTCTACGTTCATCTCCCGTTTTGCCCGTATCTCTGCCCGTATTGCGATTTCGCGAAGTGGCCCCGGCGGGCGGCGGCTGCGCAGCGCTACTTGAGCGCATTGTACGCCGAGCTCGATCGGCAGGCGCGCGTCGGTGCCGCGACGCTCTACCTGGGGGGCGGAACGCCCAATGCCTATGACGCCGCGACCATCGAGGATCTGCTGGCGCGGCTGCGCGGGCATTTCGGCGGCGGACGCAATGCTTGTGAGATCGCCGAAGCCTCGATCGAAGTCAATCCAGAGCTCGTAGGCACCGGTGACTTCGCACGCTACCGCGATGCCGGCATTACGCGCCTTTCGATCGGCGTGCAGTCATTTGAACCAAGTGAGATTCGCACGCTGGGTCGCAAGCACGCACCCGAACAAATCGTGCAGGTCGTCGCGCAGGCACGGGCCGCCGGGCTGCGCTCCGTCTCGCTGGATTTGATCTTCGCCGTCCCCGGGCAGACGCCGGCGAGTTGGCGGCGTTCGCTCGAACAAGCGATCGCTTTGGACGTCGATCACGTATCGGTCTACGGCTTAACCGTCGAAGAGGGCACGCCTTACGCACGTTGGCGCGCGCGTCAACCCGACGCATTCTTCGACGACACCCGCGAGGCCGAGCTGTATGCGATTGCGATCGAAATGCTGCAAGCGTCCGGATATGCGCAATACGAGATCAGCAACTTCGCACGCGGCGCCCATCAATGCGCCCACAACCTCAACTATTGGGCGAATGGCGAGTACGTCGGTCTCGGCGTGGGTGCGGCCTCTTACCGAGATGGCCTGCGCTCGGTCCACACGCGCTCGCTGGAAGCCTACGTGGAGGCGGCGTTGGCAGGGCGTCCGATTCCGTCGGAAGCCGAGCGCCTGGAAGGTCGGCGGCGCGCCGGCGAGGCGTTGATGTTGGCCTTGCGCACGACGCAAGGGGTTCGACTAGGCGATTTCAAAGAGCGCTATGGCATCGATGTGATCCAGGATTATGCGACGGTCGTGCAGCGATTCGCACAGACTGGATTGCTCGAACGCGTTGCGGATACGGTGCGCCTAACGCAACGCGGGAGATTCGTTGCCAACGACGTTTGCGGAGCGTTCATAACATTCGACTAGCAGGGGACAATCTCTCGGGAAGCGTCCTGCGCGGCGCCTTCGTCGTGGTCTTTGGCGTAACGGGTTTTCTACTCGGGCGCGAAGCGTATTTTAGCGTCTTTTCGCCGCATTTCGCCAGCGAAGGACTGCAGCTGACGTTTCTGATCCTTTCACCGGTCGCAGGCGCGATCATCGGCGCGTTGCTCGCGCCGTTCGCGCAGGCGCTCTTTGAGGGTCAGCTCCAGCAGGCTGAGGGCGCGATGGAACGCCTCTCGCCGGCCGAGATCGCGGGCGGTGCCGTCGGTCTGATCGTAGGTTTGCTGGTCGCGTTTCTGATCAAGAGCATCATCTTCGAGATGATCTCCAGCGCCGGCAAAGCGGGGACGTACATCGCGATCGTGCTCTACCTGATCGTCGCGATCTTCGCCGCCTACCTCGGCGCTCGCATCGGAGCGAAGATTCGCATCGTGCCGGTGCCGAGGAACATTGGCGGCAGCGCGCAGGGCGGCGTTGCAAAGATCGTCGATACCTCCGCCATCGTCGACGGCCGCATCGTCGAGATCGTAGAGAGCGGCTTTCTCGAAGGCGTGCTGATCATTCCGCGCTTCGTCCTGCGCGAACTCCAGACGATTTCCGATTCGGTCGACCCGCTCAAGCGAACCCGCGGGCGCCGTGGTTTCGACGTGCTCAGCCGCCTACAAGAACTGGCGGTCTTCGAGATTAGCGAACGGGATTACGACGACATGGCGCCCGGCAACGTCGATGCGCGATTGGTACGTCTGGCGCAGGACCTCGGGGCCAAGCTGGTCACCAACGACTACAACTTAAATCGCGTCGCGCACGTGGAAGGGGTCGGCGTGCTCAACGTCAACGAACTTGCCAATGCCGTAAAACCGGTCGTGCTGCCGGGCGAAGAGCTGCACGTTGCGGTGATTCGCGAAGGAAAAGAGCTGCACCAGGGAATCGGCTATCTCGAAGACGGTACGATGATCGTGGTCGAGCACGGCCGCCGCTTGATCGGCGAAGAGACCGACGTCATCGTAACGAGCGTGCTGCAGACCGTCGCCGGCCGAATGATCTTCGCACGGCCGAAACGCGAGGGCGTCGCGCCTTGAGATGGGGCGCCGTCATCGTGGCCGCCGGTCGCGGTGCGCGTCTTGGCCGTCCCAAGCAGTTAATCGATCTCGCCGGCCTGCCGATGGTCGGCTGGTCAATTCAAACTTTCGCCTCGATCGAGGAGATCGCCGATCTCGTCGTCGCCACCGAGTCCGACCTCATCGAGACGATACGCGCGCTGGTCGGTCGCGTTGCGCCGAGATTCTCGCCACGCGTCGTAAGCGGTGGTCCGACGCGTCAGATCAGCGTGCGCGAAGGGCTGCAGGCGTTGCCCAGCGCATGCGACGCGGTGCTCGTGCACGACGGCGCGCGACCGCTGGTTAGCGCCGTCGACGTGCGCGCGGGAATGCGCGAGGTCGGCGCGGGACGCGCCGCGCTCCTCGCCGCTCCTCTCGTCGATACGATCAAGGTTGTAACGCCGGAATCGAGGCTCGTCAGCGGTACGCTCGATCGCTCGACGCTCTGGGCTGCACAGACGCCGCAGTTTGCAATGGTCTCCGACTTGCGGCGCGCCCACGAGCGCGCCGGCGGTAACGGCATCGATGCGACCGATGACGCGATGCTGTTGGAGCGAATCGGCGTCGCCGTCGTCGTGGTTCCGGCATCGGCAGAGAACTTCAAGGTGACGCTCCCGCAAGACGTTGCGCGAGCGGCCGCGATTCTGCGCGAACGAAGCCTGACGACGCGAGTTCCCTCGTGAGGGTCGGGCATGGTTTCGACGCGCACCGTCTGGTCGATGGACGCAGGCTGATCCTCGCCGGCGTGCGGGTTCCCTTCGAACGCGGCGCCCTGGGCCATTCGGACGCCGACGTGGTAGCGCACGCCCTCGCCGACGCGCTGCTCGGCGCTGCTGCGTTAGGCGATCTCGGTGGGCGGTTTCCCGATACCGATCCGCGTTGGAAAGATGCCGACTCGATGGAGTTGCTGGCTCGCTGCGCAGCCGACGTGCGCGAGGCAGGCTATGCCATCGTTAACGTCGATGCAACGATCCTGGTGGATCGCCCGAAGCTGGCGCCGTTCATCGCGCAAATGCGCGAAAACGTCGCCGCAAAACTCGCGCTCGGGGTGGACTCGGTCGGCCTTAAGGCCAAGACCAGCGAGGGGATGGGATACACTGGCGACGGCAGCGGCATCGCCGCCCATGCGGTAGCGCTGATCGAATCCACCGGCTGACGAAATTTGTTAGAGTAGACGAGTATGGCCAAGCCATTCGAGGCCTTTCTTGCCGATCTGCGAGCACCGCTTGAACGGGATCCTGCAGCGCGCGGATGGCTCGACGTCGTCCTCTCCTACCCTGGATTCCACGCCATCGTGGCACATCGCGTCATTCATGGCCTGTACCGTACGGGCTTGCCGCTGCTGCCGCGCTTTTTGGCGAACATTTCGCGGTTCCTGACCGGGATCGAGATCCACCCGGGGGCCAGAATCGGGAAAGGGGTATTCATCGATCACGGGATGGGCGTCGTCATCGGCGAGACCGCGCAAGTCGGCGAGGGCTGCACGATTTACCAAGGCGTGACGTTGGGCGGCACGAGCCTTTCGCACGCCAAGCGCCATCCGACGCTCGGCCGCAACGTCATCGTGGGCGTTAACTCGACCGTTCTCGGCGCCATCGCCGTGGGCGACAATGCGCGAATCGGCGGCGGCTCGGTCGTGGTGAAGGATGTTCCGGCCAATGCGACGGTTGTCGGTGTGCCCGCGCGGATCGTCGCCCAAGACGGTAAACCGATTCACGTCGTGCCGGATCGCCCGCAGGTCGATATGCCTGATCCGACCGCGGACGCGCTGGTAGTGCTGCAGCGCAAGGTGGATCAACTCGAGAAACGCCTGCTCGAGTTGGAACAGGGCGAAGGCCCGCACGAGGAAGCCTGGAGCTGGGTCATCTAGCGCCGGCGTGAGACTATATAACACGCGCACGCGCCGCGTCGAGGAGTTCGAGCCGCTGCGCGGCGACCACGTACGTATCTACGTCTGCGGCTTGACCCCCTCCGCGCAAGCCCACCTTGGGCACGCGCGCTCGTTCCTGTTCTTCGACGTGCTGCGGCGCTACTTGATGCACCGCGGTTACCGCGTGACCTACGTCCAAAACGTCACCGACATCGACGACCGCAGCATCAACGCGGCAAAAGCCACGGGTGAATACTATCATGCGATCGTCGACCGCTATTACGGCGAGTTTAAAGAGTCGATGCGCCGGCTGGATGTGCTCGAATACGACGACGAGCCTTACGCCACTAACTACATCGAACCAATTCAAGTCATGATTCGCGAGCTCGTGGCAATCGGCCATGCGTACGTGACGCAAGACGGCATCTACTATCGCGTCGCATCGTTTCCGAATTATGGAAAGCTTGCCAACCGTAACGTCGAGGAGCTGGAGGCCGGCGCGCGCATCGACGTCGACGAGCACAAAGAGGATCCGCTCGATTTTGCGCTCTGGAAGTTCGCGAAGCCGGGTGAGCCGCGCTGGGCCTTCGAGCCGTACGGCGAGGGGCGGCCGGGCTGGCATATCGAGTGTTCGGCGATGGCGCGCTCGTTGCTCGACCCGCAAGGCGACGGCTTCGACATCCACGGCGGCGGTGCAGACCTGATCTTCCCCCATCACGAGAACGAGATCGCGCAAAGCGAGCCGCTTATGGCGCATCCGCCGATGGCCAACTTCTGGGTGCACGGCGGGCTGCTGCTCTTCGACAGCCGGAAGATGGCAAAGTCGCT
>JASHXG010000085.1 GCA_030043675.1 Vulcanimicrobiota bacterium | reverse complement strand
GCATACGCTGCTGACGCCCGGCGGTCAGGCCGGAATCGCTCTGATCGATCTTGCGTTTCTCGCCGCGGGCGACCACGTGCTCATCCCCGCCAGCATCTACAAGCCCAACCGCGATCTCACCAGGAGCCTCTTGAAGCGCTTCGGCGTAACGGCCACATTCTACGAACCCACCATCGGCGCCGGCATTGCCGGACTCATCAAAGAGGAGACGCGCCTGGTTTGGACCGAGAGCCCGGGGTCGATCACGATGGAAGTCCAAGACGTTCCGGCGATCGCGCGGGCGGCGCACGAGCGTAACGTCTTGGTGGCGCTCGACAATACCTGGTCGGCGGGCGTGCTCTTCGACGCGTTCGCGCACGGCGTCGACGTGACGATGCAAGCGCTCACGAAATATGTGGGCGGCCACAGCGATCTGCTCCTCGGTTCGGTCACGGTGCGCGACGATGCGCTCTACGAGCGCCTGGGTCCGACACGCCGCGTGCTTGGCAGCGCCGTCTCACCGGATGACTGCAGCCTCGCGTTGCGGGGCCTGCAGACCCTGGCGGTGCGTCTCGATTTCATCGAAGACTCCGCGCTTGCGATCGCGCGATGGCTTGTCGATCGTCCCGAAGTCGAGCGCGTGCTTCATCCGGCGCTGCCCTCCTGTCCCGGTCATGCGGTGTGGAAGCGCGATTTCCGCGGCTCTTCCGGCGTCTTTTCGGTCGTCCTCAAATCCGGCCCAACGCGCGAGCAGGTCTTCGCGTTCGTCGACGCCTTGCAGCTCTTCGAGATCGGCTACAGCTGGGGCGGCGTGACGAGCCTCATCGTCGCGTACGACTTCGGCCACGGCACGGGCCGTGAGGGCTACGATCACCGCCTTTTCCGTTTGAGCATCGGCCTCGAGTCGACCGGCGACCTCGTCGCCGATCTCGAGCAGGCACTTCCGAAGTTGACGACTAGAGGGTAAACGTGCCTTCGGCAACGGCGATGCACTCGCCGCTGACGCGCACGCGGTCGCCGCGATCCTCGACCCAGAGCTCGCCGCCTCGCGCCGAGAGCTGGCGCGCGAATAGCTTTGGCCGGTCGAGCACGCCCGCCCAGTACGGCGTGAGCACGCAGTGCGCCGAGCCCGTCACCGCATCTTCGGCGATGCCGTACTTCGGCGCAAAGTAGCGCGAGACGAAATCCGAGTCGCCCTCAAAGCCCGGCGCGGTCACGATCAAACTGGCAAATGGTAAGGCGGCGATCCGTTCGACATTAGCGCGCAGCTCGCGGACCTGCACGGCGTCCTGTAGTACGGCCATCGCGCGATCCCCCTCCCAGAGCTCGACGGGACGAATACCGATCGCAGCGGCGACGATCGCCGGATCGCGTTCCGTGCGTGCCGGCAACGCCGGAAGATCGAGCGCGAGCCGGTTGCCGTCGCGTGCCACTTCGAGAGGGCCCGAGAGCGTAGTAAAGGTGACGCGATCGCGCGCAGGTTCGAAGATGTTGAGCATGACGTAGCCGGTGGCGAGCGTCGCATGCCCGCACAGCGCTAACTCGGTTGTGGGCGCGAACCAGCGGAGGCGAAACTCCGCGCCGTCGCGCACGAAGAATGCGGTTGCAGGGAGCGCGTTCTCGGCGGCGATCGCAAGCAGCGTCGCATCGTCGAGCCACCGTTCGAGCGGACAGACCGCGGCCGGATTTCCGCCGAAGACACTGCTCGTGAACGCGTCGAGATGGTAAAGCGGAATCCTCATCGTGCCAGTTGGATTTCGCTCTCGATCTCGAAGGTCCGCGGCCACGGCAGCCGGACGTCGAGCGCAACGGCGCGGTACTGCGGGTAGATACGGCGCAGCAGTTCGCGGGCCATCGGCAGCACGGCAGCCCGAACCGCCGCGTTGGTCGCGCGCCAAACGCGCGGCGCCAAGTACCAGTGGGCGGTAATGCCTCTTGCCGCCAGGCCGGCATCGATGCGCGGACGCACCTGGGTGTGATAGAGATAGTCGTCAATGTAACGGTCGAGCATGAACGCTGCATGCGCGAGCGGATCGTACCGTCCGGTGCGCCGGCCGACGCCGGTCGCCACGATCTCGCCCAGCGCGATGCCGGCACTATTGGCGGTCGTGTTCCATGCCGAGTAGGCATCGAGCTTCCCCGCTAGGCCGGCGCCGATCAGTCGTCGCACGAAGGCCGCTTGCGCCGCGTACGAACCGGTAAGAAAGGTCAGATCGACGAGCGCGACCGAACGCCCCCGCTGCACGTCGAAGCGCAACGCATCGAGCAGACGGTCGTCTTGCGCGGGCGACGTGCCGGGCACGCGGACGTAGAGCATCAGGTCGGGCCGGCTGTCGTCGCGCACGCCTCCGCATCGGCGGACGAGCGCGTCGATCGTAACGTGCACGGGCGCATACTCGAGCGGGTCCTGCGTGTATGCGCCGTTGGGGGTCGAGTAGTGCACGGCGACGCGCGGCGTCCAGCCGATCCGCCGGGCGAGCGCTCGCGCGACGAGCACGATGCCGAGTTCGTCCGCGCCCGGCTCGATCGAGGCGCGGCCGGCGATGCCGAGGTCCGCAACCGCTCGTTTGAGCGCGCGGACGTCCTTGCGGTGCAGGCCGACCGGACCGGCATCGTCCTGGCCGATGATGATGCGATCGAGCGTCCCGTCGGCGACCAAGCCTAACGCCGCCAGATCGACGCTGCGGTCACGTTCGCGTGTTCGGAGGTACTGCTCGAGCACCGGTTGGCCGATCAGCGTCTGCAACTCGCGGGCGCGCGACGCTTCGCTGGGCAGCGGAGGATCGCGCAGCTGCGCGTACTCCCAGATGTACCGCCACGTCGGAGGCTGCGCGCCCGCCCAATACCGGCGAGCCGCCCCGACCGGGGCCACGGCGGTCGGTTCCAAACGCATGATCGTTGCGAACGTCGCGATATGCGCGTGCGGGCGCGCGTCGCGCAGCTTGCGCAGCGTTTCCAGCCTCGCGATCGCGTCGTGTTGCGCGACGCCGGGCGCGCGCGAGGCGTCGAGCCCCCCGTAGGCGAGCATGTCGATCGAAATCACGAAGTCGTCCGCCGTTGGGGCCGCGTGCGCCAGCCATCGTTCGATCGCGTCAACGTCGCCGGGCACGATGTAGTCGCCCAGCCAATCCTGCGGCGGCTCGCGTACATCGACGCGCGCAATCGCTGCGGCCATGACCGGCAACTGGCGCGCGGTCGGGGTCGCGTACATCGGCACGAAGAGGATTGCAAGCGGCAGGGCGAACGCGGCGAGCACCCTCGCCCGTTCGACGAGGCTTCTAGGCGCTCATCGAGACCGGCGTCGAAGCCGTGCGCACGAGCGTGGTTGTAACGGCGCCGTTTTCACAGCGGTGCAGGAGCAGACCGCCGGGTTCGCGCGAGAGACCGGGCGCGTGCGGCCGGAGCACTAGCGCCGGCGCGGTGCTCGGAGCCGCGACGCCGAGCGTTCCGCACCAAGGCCGGGCCAACTGCTGGTGGACGTGGCCGCAGATGATGCGCGCTATCTGCGGATGCGCGGCGACGATCGTGGCCAGCGCGTCGCGTCCTTCAAACGGCTGCGCATCGAACTTGCGCACGCCGGTCGGAAAGGGCGGATGGTGCATCGCGAGGATCGTCGGGACGTCGCGGCGCCGGTTGAGCGACTCGTCGAGCCAACCCAGACGAGACCGATCGAGATAACCGCCGTGCCGCTTCCCCTGGCTCGTGTCGAGCGCGATGACGCGCAGCATCGGCAGCTCGATGGTGAAGAGCACGGGTTCACCGTGTGCGTGCAGGTACGCGTGATCGTTGAAAACTTGCCGCAGTGCCTCACGCCGATCGTGATTGCCGGGAATCAGATAGATTGGAACCGGCGTACCCTCGATGATTTCGCGCAGGCGCCAGTACTCTTCGAGCGAGCCGCCTTCGGTCAAGTCGCCGGTAGCGACGATGCAGCCGGGACGGTGAGGCAGAGCGGCGATCGTCGCAAGCGCCCGGCGGAGGGGCTGCACGACGTGCGGCATGTGGTGCAGCACGTGGCCGCGGCGCCTGACGTGCAGGTCGCTGATCTGCGCGACGGTCACGCTTCGAGCCTACCATCGCGAGGTTATCCGCGGGTTAAGAGGTTCCTCAAGCCGTCGAAATGCGCTGCGTCCGGCGCGCGAGTCCCAACGCGGCGATGATGCCCGCAAGCAGAGAAAGGCCAGCCGACGCGATCATCGCTCCGCGGAAACCTGCGATGAACGAGGGCGCCGCGGTCACGATAATGCCCAGCGCGGCGATGCCGATGAGTCCCGCCGTGCGGGCGACGGCATTATTGACGCCCGACGCAACGCCGGCATGCTCGACGCTGACGGCATTCATCACGGCAGTCGTCAAAGGCGCGACGAAGAGCGCGCCGCCGATGCCGAGCACCGTCGCCGCCGGAAAGAAGGTCGTCCAGTACGATCCACTCATTCCCGGTAATGCAAAGGCGAAGAAGCCCAACGCCGCGACGATCGATCCAAGCACGAGCGGCGTGCGCGCGCCGATCCGCGCGACCAGCCCGCCCGACCACCGCGACGAGACGACCATGATGAAGACGAAGGGCAGCAGCGCGGCGCCTGCGGCGGCCGGCGGGTAGTGGTGTACGTTGATGAGCACGAACGGAACGAAATACATGGCGCCTCCGAGCGCGGCGTAGAGAAAGAACGTGTAGACGTTCGTTACGCGGAACGTTCGCGACGCGAACAGATCCGGGCGCAGCATCGGGTCCGGGATGCGCCGCTCGTAGAAGACGAAGATCGCTAGCACCACGAGGCCAAGCACCACCGCCGCGACCGCCCAGGCCGCGATGCGCCCGGCATCCATGGCGATCAGTCCGTAGACGAGCAGAGCCAAGCCCAGCGTCGCGAGCACCGCACCGAGGACGTCGATCTTGCGATCCGCCGACTCGTCGCGGCTTTCGGGCACAGCGGCGTGGAGAATCAGCAGCACTACCACCGCGATCGGCAGATTGATGACGAAGACGTAGCGCCACGAGTATTCCTGCGTGAGCCAGCCGCCGATGACCGGACCGGCGGCGGACGTCAGCGCCGAGAAGCCCGACCAAGTTCCGATCGCCTTCCCGCGCTCGGCTCCGCCATACGCGGCGCTAATGAGCGCGAGGCTGCCCGGCGTCGAGAGCGCGCCGCCGATGCCTTGCACGCAGCGAGCGGCGATCAGGAAGTCGATCGACCCGGCCAACGCGCATGCGAGCGAGGAGAGCGCGAAGATGATGATGCCGATCTCGAAGATCAGCCGCCGGCCGTAGAGATCGCCTAAGGCGCCGCCGAGTAGAATTAGCGCGGAGAGAAAGAGCGCATAGCCTTCGATGACCCACTGGGTCTGCTCCGTGGTGGTGCGCAGCTCGCGTTGCAGCACTGGGAGCGAAACGTTCACCGCCGTGCTGTCGATGAACGTCATCGCCGATCCGAGGATCGCGACGATCAGCACCCACGGTATCTTCATTCGCGATCGTCTAGAGGTCGTCGAGCAGGGTGCCGATGCGGCCCAAGCCTGCGTCCAAGTAATCCGGCGGCAGCGCGAAGCCGATCCGCAGGTAACCATCGATGCCGAACGCATCGCCGGGCGCGACTAGCGTGCTTGCGCGTTCGATCAGCCGCATCGCAAGGTCGCTCGAGGCGATCGGCCGGCCGTACTTGAGCAAACAGATACCTCCCGCATCGGGCGCGACGATCTCCACGTCATCGCGCCGTGACGCCCAAGCCCCCAGGCGCTCGAATCCGCGACGGACGTACTCCCGCGTTCGCGCGATGATCCGCGGGCGCGCGTTCGGCGAAAGGGCGCGCGCCGCAAGCTGGTTGTCGAGCATGCCGGCGCTGATCGTTGCATAATCTTGCCAGGCCCACATGCGAGCGACGGCCTCGACCGGTCCGACGATCCAGCCGATCCGCAGGCCCGGCAGCGCGTACGTCTTCGACAGGCTGTTGACCGCGAGCACGCGCGCGTCGTCGCCATAGAAGGTCGGGGTCACTGCGTCGCTCGCGCGTTCGGCTCCGGCATAGACCTCGTCGGCGAGCAGCCATGCGCCGACGCGCTGGGCAGCCTCGACCACGGCGCGCCGGTCATCGCCATTGAGCGCGCGTCCGGTCGGATTGTTCGGGTTGACGATCGCGACCAGCCGCGTTGCCGGCGTGATCGCACGCGCGAGCTCGTCGCGATCGAGTCGCCACTCCAGCTCGGGCTGCAAGCCGAAGGTCGCGACGCGGCGGCCGAGATTTTGAGCGGCGCCCCACAGCTGGCGGTAGTTCGGTTCGAGCACGGCAACCGCGTCGCCGGGCTGCGTGAGCGCGGCGAGCGCCACCAAGTTCGCCTGGATGGCGCCGACGGTGACGAGCACGTTTTCGGCTCTCGCACCGGGGTAGAGCGCCGCGATGGCGTCGCGCAGCGCCGGCGTGCCGTTGGCCTGCGGATACCGCAACGGAAGGCCGCCAAACGCGTCGAGTGCGGCTTCATCGCCCAACACCTCACGGACGCTCATCGGATGGACGCCGCTTTCGGAGAGGTTGTACTCGACGCGGTTCTCCCACGTAGAGAGCAGCCGCTCGAGCTGGAATGGGACGAATGGCTCCGGCATGACTCCCACGACTATAGCAGAAGAGCGATGCCGTGGCGTCGGTACTCGATCGTCCGTTGCGCGGAGCGATTCTGGCGGCGGCCGACAACGGATTCGTTCGCCGTGCGGTCACGCAATACGGCATGCGTTTGGGAGCGCGTCGATTCGTCGCCGGCGAAACCGCCGCGGAGTTTTTGAGTGTCGCCAAGGCAGCCAACGCCCAGGGCTTCGCGGTGGCGGCGACCATCCTAGGCGAAGGCGTGCGCGACGCATCCGAAGCGGCTGCGGTGACCGACGAATACTGCCGCCTGCTTCGCACGTTCGCAGATGAGAAGATCGACGCCAACGTCGCCTTCAAGCTGACGCACGTCGGCCTCGACATCGACCCCGAATTAGCCTTCGAGAATGCCGCGCGCATCGCGCTCGCCGCGCAGGAAACGAACGCGTCCATCCGGACCGATATGGAGCAGTCGCGCTACGTCGACGCAACGCTGGCAATCCATCGCCGCCTGCGCCGGCGCTTCACCTGCGTCGGCTTCGTGCTCCAATCGTATCTCCATCGCAGTCTCGGTGACTTGGAAGCGATGATGGACCTCGCTCCGAACGTTCGGATCGTCAAGGGCGCCTACCTCGAACCGCCCACGATCGCCTATCCGCGCAAGCGCGACGTCGACGCGAACTATCGCCGAATGCTCCAGCTCGCGCTTTCGCATGACGGCTACACTGCCATCGCAACCCACGACCCTCGCATGGTCGCGTATGCGGAAGAACTGGCGACCACGCAAACCCTGCCCAAACGCGGGCGCTTTGAGTTTCAGCTGCTCTACGGCATCGGCACCGCGTTGGCGCGCGCGCTGGTCGCGCGTGGATACCGGGTCCGGCTCTCGATCCCGTACGGCAGCTACTGGTTTCCCTACCTCATGCGCCGCTTGGCCGAGCGTCCCGCCAATCTCGCATTCTTCATCAAGGGCGCGTTGTCGCGTTCGTGAGCCCATCTGGAATCTGGTCGGCCGTGCTGACGCCGCTCGATGGCGAGCTGCAACCCGATGCGCGCAAAGCGATCGCCTATTATCGCGAGCTGTTGGCGAGCGACATCGACGGGCTCAACGTGCTCGGCACGACCGGCGAAGCGATGTCGTTCAGCCTCGAGCAGCGCATGTCGTTTACGAGCGCGCTGGCCGGAAGTGGCCTGCCGCGCGAGCGCATGATGGTGGGGAGCGGCGCGGCCTCGCTCGAGGATGCCGCCCGGCTGGTGCGCCATGCCTTCGAGTGCGGTTTC
>JASHXG010000084.1 GCA_030043675.1 Vulcanimicrobiota bacterium | reverse complement strand
TCACGACGACGCGCTCGAGCGCGCAATGCAGCCGCACTCCTGCCGCCGCAGCAAGCGCAGCGCTCGCGCGCACTGTCATAACGATGACGAGCGCACCGCTGTGATGCGCCAGCTTCGCCAATCGTGCCCACACGGAATCGCGCAGCGCGACGGCCGGCATGAGAATCAATCGGCAGATGCGCGAGCGCAGCAGGATGTCGGCCGCGCGCGCGATTCCCAGCGGCGTCCGGGCGGGAACCACCAAAATCCGCTCGAGCCGCGCTCCGGCGCGCGCGAGGCTCGGCGGGTAGAGGGTACCATCGTCGAGGATCGCCGCCAGGCTCCGGCGCGTCATCCGCGCGATCAGCCGAGCGGCCAGACTCCAGCGCCCCGTCTCCCCTTCCAGCGTCGCCACGACTCCCGGCGGGAAGCCGCCGCCCAGTAGACGGTCCAGCTCCGGAATGGCGGTGGCAATCAACCCCTCGACCGGGGGTGGAACGAGGCTCCCCTTGGCGCTCAGCTCGGCTTTGAGGGCCTCGAAAGCCCTCTGCCGATCACAAGCTTGAACAACCGCCGGCACCATGGGAGATTCATCCTAATCGAACATATGTTCGATTGTCAAGCCGGTTACGGCTTGCTTGAAGTGCCGCCAGGCGAGACTAGGTCAGCCGCTCTCGGCCGTGGGGCGAGTTGAGGTCCTGCAGGGGGCCGATCGGCACGATCCGGGTCGGGTTGATATCGTCGTGGGTCACGTAATAGTGGCGCTTGATCTGGTCGAAGTTGACCGTTTCGGCGATGCCGTCGATCTGGTAGAGGTCGCGCAGATAGCCGTAGAGATTCTTGTAATCGACGATCCGGCGCAGGTTGCACTTGAAGTGGCCGTAGTAGACCGGATCAAACCGAACCAGCGTTACGAAGAACCGCCAATCGCTTTCGAGCGGCTTCGGGCCGAAAAGATAGCGACGGTTTGCAAGGCGCTCTTCCATCGCGTCGAGGGTTTCGAAGACGCCGTAGGCAGCGCGCTCGTAGGCGGCTTGCGTGGTAGCAAAGCCGGCGCGATAGACGCCGTTGTTGAAGGTTTCGTAGAGCCGGCCGTTGAGCTGATCGATCTCGGCACGGAGCTCGCGCGGATAGAGATCGAGCTCCGGATTGCGGGCGTATGCATCGAACTCTTTTCCGAACATGCGCATGAGGTTGTCGTCGTTGTTGCTGACGATGCGCCGGCGCTCTTTATCCCACAGGATCGGCACGGTGATGCGAGCGTCGTACCCCGGATCGCTGGCGAAATATGCCTCGCTGAGGAAGGCCCAGCCGTTGATCGGATCCGGTTCCTCCGCGGTGAAGCGCCAGCCCCGCTCGTCGCGAATCGGATCCACGACCGTCATCCCGACTGCCTCTTCCAAGCCTTTGAGTTTGCGCAGGATGACTATACGGCTTGCCCACGGGCACGCCAACGAAACGTAGAGATGGTAGCGCCCCGCTTGGGACGGATACTGGGACCTGCCATCGGCCGTCACCCAATCGTTGAACGCGTCTTCCTGTCGTTTGAAGCTGCCGTCGACGGCTTGCTCCTCCGGGAATTGCGCTTTGACGCTCACCGCGGGACGAAATCGAGCGAACGTGAGTTGATGCAGTACCGCGTGCCGCTCGGACCGGGACCGTCATCGAAAACATGGCCGAGATGTGAGTCACAGTGCGCGCAGCGTACCTCGATCCGATGCATCCCGTGACTGTCGTCGTCGAGAAGGCGCACGTTGTGCTGCTGCTCGGCGTGGGTGAAGCTTGGCCAGCCGGAGCCGGAGTCGAATTTTGCATCGGAGGTGAAGAGCGTTTGGCCGCAGGCGCCGCAGACGAAGGTGCCGTCGTCGTGAACGTTCAGCAGGTTGCCTGAAAAAGGCGGCTCCGTGCCGGCTTCACGCAGGATGCGATAGCGCTCCGGCCCGAGCTGCGCCTTCCATGCTGCCTCGTCTTTTTGGATCTCCGGCGTGACGTCGTGCTTCATCGTCCTCTCCCCCGGCCCGCATAACCCGCGAAAGCGCCTGAGCGATGCGGCACGAATAGGGCGAGCATGAAGCTGCTGCTGGAGATCCTGCTTTCGATTATCCTGCATCCGATCGCGATGATCCTGATGTGGATCAATCTGATCGCGCGCGGGGATATGGCGACGTTCAAGAAAATCGTCTGGTTCGTCGTCAGTATTATCTGGGGTCTGGGTCCGATTCTCTACATTCTGGCAGCGGAAGGGTCGCTCTGGTAAGCGACCCTTCGAACTGCCGATTTGGTAAAACTAGAGGATTGCTAGCGCGGGGGTCCGCCGTGCACCGAGCCGCCACCGCCGCCGCCGTGCACCGCACCGCCACCGCCGCTGCCGCGCGGCGGAGCGCTGATGGTGCCGCTGCGGCCGGGGTAGCCGCCGCGGTAGTAATACGGGCCGCGGTAGTAACCCGGGTAGCCGCCGTAGTAGCCGCCATAAAAGCCGCCCCACCCGGGCCAGCCGTAACCCCAGCCCCAGCCCGGCCAACCGCCCCAGAAGCCTAAGCCGACGCCCCAGTACGGATTGCCGTAGCCGCCGTAGTAGCCGGGGTACCAACCACTGCCGTAGCCGCCACCGTAGGGAGAGCCTCCGTAATCCGGAGGACTCACGTCAATGCGATTGGCCTGGAACGTGGGGCCGTCGGTGCGACCGTAGATGGTCACACGCATGCCCTCGACCAGCCGAATGCCGGTTGGGTTGATTTCCGTGCCTTGGTGCAGGGTGATGTGATCGTCGTATCCGCGATCGTCGCGCATGTAGACGACATACTGGCCATCGAAGCCGGTCAGGACACCTTTGATCGATTCCTGCCGAGCCACGGGCGTCCCGTAGCTCGGGACCTGTTGTTCCTGCGCTCCGGCAAGGGCGGGGAGAGCGAGAGCGGCCGCCGCTGCGAGCGCGGCGACAAGCTTTGAAAAGACTGAAAACTGTGAGTAGCGCATCATTTGCCTTCATTATAGTCCCGCCAGGATGCGTTTGTGGTTAGAATCCGCGCAAAAAGGTGCTTACTCGGTTGGGCGAGCAAGAGGAAAGCGTGTTTGCGCACGTTGCCGCCTTCACCGACTACAGCCTGCTCTTTCTCAGAGTCATGGTCGGACTGGTCTTTGCCGACAGCGGCTACAACGATCTGAAGGATCTCGGCGCGCGCGCCGCCAGCCTCGGTTTGCCCAAAAGCGTTACCCTTTTCTTGGCGGTGGCCGAGCTGCTTGGTGCTTTGGCGGTCATCTTTGGCGTGCTGACGCAACTCGCGTGCATCGGTTTGATCCTGATCATGCTTGGCGCGATACAAAAGAAGATCTTCGTCTGGAAGACCGGTTTCTGGGGCAAGAACGGGCTCGGATGGAACTACGAGCTAATCTTGATCTCGATGCTGCTCGTTATCTTCTGCACCGACGGCGGCCGGCTGACGTTATTGCGATGAAAAGCGATCGGACCCTCGCCCGGGGCTAGCAGTTCCCGGTCCAAGAAAAGGTCTTGAATTCACGCTCCTCTCCAGCGCGAAAGTGCAAGTCTTTGTAGACTGGCGACAGCGCCGCGAGGCAGCCTTTCGCGTCGGGCTTTGTACGCAGACCGATCTGCGCCTTCTGGACGGATACGGATTTTTCGAAGTAAAACTCCACGATGCACCCCACCGCGCGATTTCCCACGCGCCGTATGGTGCACGACCCGTTGAGGTATTTGGCGTAGTCTTTGTTCTGGTATTCGTACACCACCTCGGCGCTGCGTATGGCGATGCTAACGTTCGCCTTGACGTACGCGCCATCATCGGGCGTAAGGCGACCGACGAAAGATCGCTGCGTGTTTGCGTCGTTGGCTTGCGGCACTAGGCTCTGACCTGATGACGCGCACGCAGCCAGCGCAATGAAAAAAAGAGCAGATGCAAAAGCTCTCAACATGACACCTCCCGAGACGAACCTTCTTCTAGAGGCTTCGGCAGTCTCGCCACCTGTCTTTAGCCGCAGGAGTGACCGGGTGCCATGCGTGGGTGGCCGGCAACAGCCAATGGAGCCGTCGTCGGGGATTGAACCCGAGACCTCTTCCTTACCAAGGAAGTGCTCTACCACTGAGCTACGACGGCGCTACGCGTTGCCGAGGTTACGCGCCCGCTCGCAGGCATTCCTATGCCGCGCGGCCGAGCTTTAGTGCCCTAGATGCCAACCGTGCTGCTGGCACCGGTACGGCTTTAGGCGGGTGCTCGTGCGCGGAATCGCTCGTTCGGCGGCCTTCTTCGATTCAAAGGAGGCCTTCGGCGCCCCGTTCGCCTTGTAACACGATCGCGGGCCGCCGCTTTTCCGAGGAGGATTTGATGCACCGCGTGCCATCGACACGACTCGTCGGCGGCAGTGCGGAAATCCTACTTCGGCGCCCGCAAAAAGTCGAGGGCGCAACGTAGGAGCAGTACGTTACGCCCTCTTCCACCAGCACCCACATGGGCGGGTGCTGATCTCTGCTCCTAATTCCTCAAGTGGTTTGAGGAAATTGGTAGGCTCGTATCGCGCCGCCGAGCGATCTGCGGCGTCACGTCCCATGGAAAACTATCGAGCGTCTGTCCAACCCATTTGGTCAGCGCCTCCAGGTCCTCGATCACGACGCCCAGCGTTGCGGCGCGTTCCGACGTGCTGAACTTCGCCGAGTCCAGGCTATCGAGGGCCGCGGCGAACTCACTAAACAGGCCGCGCAGCTCGTTGCAAACGGCTGTCGTAAACGCCCAGCGCTCGCACGGAATGCACGTCGCAAGCATGGTCATCGCACCGCACTTCTTGCACGGCCGCGTGTTGATCATATCCGTGAAGCTGTCGCATTCGTAAAACGACTCCTTCGGACCGATGCACCATCAACTAGTGCGAAAGACCGTGGTTCGATTACGGGACCGGATGCTGGGATGGGCAAAGAACCGTGCTATGCCGGCGCGAGACCGTTGAAATGATCGTCCACTTGGTCGACGGGACGTACGAACTCTTCCGCCACTTTTACGGGCTGCGTCGGGCCGCCGCTGGGAGAGATCGGCGATTCGGCGCAGCTGTGGGCGTACTCAATACCGTACTTCAGATGATCGCCGACGGAGCCACGTACGTGGGGGTCGCTACCGACCACGTCATCGAATCGTTTCGCAACGAGCTCTGGGCCGGCTATAAAACGGGTGAGGGCGTCGAGCCGGCGCTCCTCGCGCAGTTCGAGCCACTCGAGGATGCGCTGCGGGCGATGGGAGTCGCCGTATGGGCGATGGTCGAGCTCGAAGCCGACGACGCCTTAGCCTCAGCGGCTAAGATCGCCTCGAACGATCCTCGGGTTCAACAAATTTGCATTTGGACGCCCGACAAAGATCTTTCACAGTGCGTCGTCGGAGACCGCATCGTGCAAGTCGACCGGCGTAGCAAGGCCGTTCGCGACGCTCACGGAGTTCGATCGAAGTTTGGCGTAGACCCGGAGCTCATCCCTGACTATCTCGCCCTCGTCGGCGACGCTTCGGACGGTTATCCTGGTATCAGGGGCATCGGGGCGAAGGGAGCGGCTTCTCTCCTAACGCGCTACGGTAAAATCGAGTGCTTTCCGCCGGAGGTCCTGGGCGATCATCAGCCTCTCGCCCTATTATTCAAGAAACTCGCAACGCTCCGAACCGACGCGAAGCTCTTCGCCGACGTCGTCGAGCTGGAGTGGCGCGGACCAACTGCCGAATTCGGCATCGTTTGTGAACGCCTCGGTGCGTCCGATCTATTTGCACGTGCAGAACGAGCGCACGCCCGCCGTCCGAAACGCGCCGGCCTATCGTAAGTTGGAGCGGGCGGCGGGAATCGAACCCGCGACTCTTGCTTGGAAGGCAAGGGCATTACCACTATGCAACGCCCGCCAAACTGGGCAGGGCTGGATTCGAACCAGCGTAGCGCTTCCGCGCGCCAGATTTACAGTCTGGTGCCATTAACCACTCGGCCACCTACCCACGATAGGAATTCGCTAGTTTTTATGCGGGCTTGCGGCGCACCCGCGATTTTCGCTCCTCTTTCAAATTTAGCATTTGTCCATTTTCCGTCCATCCGCCGATTCGCCGGGGTACCCTTGCGGTCCGCGGCGGAGGCCCCGGATTCGGTTCGCGCGCGAGGGGCTCCTGGGCGTCGGCGAGCGCGGCGCCGACGAGAGAGGCCCGCCCGAGGTGAGTGGCTCAATCTGCGTCAAAGCGGCTCGCAGTATTGCAAGTTCGCATATCCCACGAGCAACCCAAGAAATAGGGCGAGAAGTATAAGTGCCGCCGCGATGATATCTGAGCCCTTGGCATCGCTCGTGCCGCGGCCATGCCTAACGCTTTGCGGCCTTCAGCAACGCGGAAACACCTACCGACAGGACGAGTAAGACAGCGGCTATCGCCAGCGCGACTCTTTGCGTCGGTGGCAGGTCCGTCGCGAAATTTAGAACGGCCCAACCGCCTAAAACGCAGCCAATAACTTGGCCGATAATGGCAGCGATCAGGTGACGCCTTTTTATCCGGACCAAGCAACCTTCCAGAATCAAAAAACCGATGTTACTGGGGCCGTTAATCACTCGGCCACCTACCCGCGTCGGGAAATCGTCAAGTCGCGATTCGGAAGCCGCGGATTCGGTCCTCTTTACGGCAGAACGCTGAAATACGGCAACGACTGAATCTTC
>JASHXG010000083.1 GCA_030043675.1 Vulcanimicrobiota bacterium | reverse complement strand
GCATCGGGAAGGCGGTGGCCGACGGCCCGCTGGTCGCGCAACACGGGCACCAGGTATGCGCCCGTATAGGAACGCTCGTTGGCGGCCACTTCCTCGGGCGTACCGGTGGCAATTACCGTGCCGCCGCGATCGCCGCCCTCGGGACCCAGATCGATCAAATAGTCGGCGGTCTTGATGACGTCGAGATTGTGCTCGATGACCAGCACCGTGTTTCCCGCCTGAACGAGACGCTCTAAGACCTCGAGCAACTTGTGGATGTCGGCAAAATGCAGACCGGTCGTCGGCTCGTCGAGGACGTAGAAGGTCCGCCCGGTCGAACGCCGCGAGAGCTCGGTCGCGAGCTTGACGCGCTGTGCCTCGCCGCCCGAAAGGGTCGTGGCCGGCTGACCCATCTTAATGTAGCCCAGACCCACATCGCAGATCGTCCGCAGCTTGGAGTGAATGCGCGGGATATTTGCAAAGAACGCGTCGGCCTCGTCCACGCGCATCTCGAGCACGTCGGCGATGGTCTTGCCCTTGTACTTCACCTCGAGCGTTTGCGCGTTATAGCGTTTACCCTTGCAGACCTCGCACGGAACGTAGACGTCCGGAAGAAAGTGCATCTCGATCTTGATGATGCCATCGCCCTGGCAGGCTTCACAGCGGCCGCCCTTCACGTTGAAGGAGAACCGTCCCGGCGAATAACCGCGCATCCGCGCCTCGGGAACCATCGAGAAGAGCTCGCGGATGTGGTCGAACGTGCCGGTGTAGGTCGCGGGGTTGCTGCGCGGGGTGCGACCGATCGGCGATTGATCGATCACGACCAGCTTGTCCAGCTGCGCCGCGCCTTTGACCAAGCCGTACGTGCCGCCGGGCGGCTGACGGTGAAGATGCTGATTGAGCGCGCGCACCAGCACCTCGTTGACCAGCGTTGACTTGCCGCTGCCGCTGACGCCGGTCACCGCCGCAAAGACGCCGATCGGGAAGCGCACGTCAATGCCGTGCAAATTGTTGGCGGTCGCGCTGCGTACGTCGAGCCAACCGCGCGCGGCTCGCCGGTGGCGCGGAATCGGAATGAACTTCCGTCCGGAGAGGTAGGCACCGGTCTCCGAGGCCGGATTGGCGATCACTTCGTCCAGCGTCCCTGAGCTTAGGATCTCGCCGCCCTCCGCGCCGGCACCCGGCCCGATATCCACGACGACGTCGGCGGTGCGGATCGTATCTTCATCGTGCTCGATCACGATCAACGTGTTGCCGAGATCGCGCAGCGTCTTGAGCGTCGCCAGCAGACGATCGTTGTCGCGCTGATGCAAACCGATCGACGGCTCATCGAGAATGTAGAGTACGCCGACCAGCGCGCTGCCGATCTGGGTGGCGAGACGGATGCGCTGCGACTCGCCGCCGGCCAGCGTCGTCGCGGAGCGCGCCAGCGTCAGGTAATTCAAGCCGACGTTGGTTAGAAACCCCAGGCGGGCGCGGATTTCCTTGACGATCTGGTGCGCGATCTGCTCCTGGCGCGGCGTCAAGCGTAGGTCGCGGAAGAACGCTTCGAGCAGCTCGATCGACATCCGCGTAAGGTCATCGATGTTACGCTCGCCGATCGTGACCGCCAACGCCTCGGGTTTGAGGCGCGCGCCGTTACACGTCGGACAGGTCGAGGCGGACATGAACTTCTCGATGTCTTCCTTGACGTACTCGCTCGACGTTTCGGCGTAGCGGCGCTGCAGGTTGTTGACCACGCCCTCAAACGAAGCTCGGTACTCCCACGTCTTGCCGCCCCGCGAGGTGTAAGAAAACGTCTGCTCGCGGTCCGTGCCGTAGAGGATGACGTCGACCACTTCGTCGGAGAGCTGCTCGACCGGCGTCGTCGTCTTAACGCGGTACCGCCGAAGCACCCGCTCGAGCTGCTGCATGTAATAGGGGTTCATCGACGGATACCGGCCACTGCCGAGACTGCGGCTCCAGGGCACGATCGCTCCGTCAGCGATCGATTTGCTGCGGTCCGGGATCACTTTCCACGGATCGATCTCGATCTTCTCGCCCAGGCCGCTGCACGCCGGACAGGCGCCGTACGGCGAATTAAAGGAAAAGAGGCGCGGCGCCAGCTCTTCGAACGAGAGGCCGCAGTAAACGCAGGCAAATGCCTCGCTGAAGGTCAGTTCTCTCGCCGGCCCATCGTTCGACGAGACGAGCACCGTGACGATCCCGGTTGAGAGACGCAAGCTCGTTTCGACCGAATCGGCCAAACGCTTGCGAATGTCCGGCTTCATCACGAGACGATCGACGATCACCTCGATGGTGTGCTTGCGCTTCTTGTCGAGGACGATCTTCTCGCGAAGCTCCTTGGTCTCGCCGTCGACACGCACGCGGGCGAAGCCCTCGCGCGCGGCCTCCTCGAAGAGTTTGGTATATTCGCCTTTGCGACCCCGGACCAACGGCGCGAGGATCTGGATGCGCGCCCCTTCGGGGATCTCCATGATCGAATCGACGATTTGCTCGCTCGATTGCGAGCTGATCTCGCGGCCGCAGTTATAGCAATGCGGCGTGCCGACGCGCGCAAAGAGCAAGCGGAGGTAGTCGTAGATCTCGGTGACCGTTCCGACGGTGGAGCGCGGATTGCGCGAGGTCGACTTCTGATCGATCGAAATCGCCGGGGAGAGGCCCTCGATGTAATCGACGTCGGGCTTCTCCATTTGGCCGAGAAACTGCCGCGCGTACGACGAGAGCGACTCGACGTAGCGGCGCTGCCCTTCGGCGTAGATGGTATCGAAAGCCAGCGAGGATTTGCCCGACCCCGAAAGGCCGGTCACGACGATCAGCCGATTGCGGGGCAGGACGAGATCGACGTTCTTGAGATTGTGCTCGCGCGCGCCTTTGATGATGATGGAATCTAACGACATAATACGGCCGACATCGGTCGTTCTAAGAGACACCCGTTGGGGCGAGAAGTATGCGCCCGACCTCGGCGATCGTGCCGCAGGTCGCGTCGGGCGGCTTGGCGCCGGCCGGCAGGGTTTCGTTACGTACGTTGAGCCAAATGGTGAATAGGCCGGCTTCCAGCGCGCCGCTGATGTCGCGGTCGTAACGGTCGCCGACCATCGCTCCGCGCGCCGGCGAACTGCCGAGGGTTCGGCAAGCATGCGCGAAGAGCAACGGGTCGGGCTTCACCATCCCGACCTCATCGGAGAGAAAGACCGCATCGAAGAACTCGCCCAGACGCAAGAGCGCGATCTTCTCACGGTGCGTTTCGGAGAGTCCATTGGTTACCAAGCCGAGTTTCTTGCCGCGCGCGCGGAGCGAGCGCAGCAGATCCGTTGCTCCCGGAAAGAGCGTATAATACTTCGAGCGGTAGACGTTGTAGCGCTCGGCGCTGCGCTGCGCGAGCGCCGGATCATCGCCGGCGCCGACGCTGGCCAGCGCCGCTTGCCACATGCTCGCCCGGATGCTCGCCAAACGAACCTTCAGGTCATCGGCGGTGAGGCGCATCCAAAACCCTTCGGCCTCGGCAATGTAGGCCGCTTTGAGCGCGAGCGCGTCGATCCCGTGCTCGGCTGCAACCTCACGCGCCACTTCCTCCGCCGCGCTCTGGTACGCGTAGGTGTCGTCGTGGAGCGTATCGTCTAAGTCGAAAAGAACGACCTCGACGTCACGCACGGAGTCTACGGCGCGGGTTGGAGCCGCAGACCGGCCACCTTTCCTTGACCATCAACGGCGAAGATAAAATCGAGTTTCTTGCCGTCACCGAACGTCAGGAGGTAGACGGCGTAGTTAACGCCGTTCTGCGACATCGTCTGCTGTTGTTCGAAGGTCACCGGCGTGCCGAGGCTCTTGATCTGCGCGCTGACGTTCGTCACTTGCTGGTCAGTCAACGACGACCCCATACCGGGCGCCAGCTGGGAGCGGTCGATCTTGCCGGCCTGCAGTTGCGCGAACCAGCTCTTCGCTTGGGCCAGCATCTGCGGGTTGGGGCTGGACGTCGCGGTCGAGCCCGGCTCGCCGTACGGAGCCGGCGACATCACCGGCTGCCCGACCGGCGCGGGCGGCGGTTGTCCGCCGGGCGGATTCTGCGGCATAGGCGGCGGCGTAAGCGCCCCGACCGTGGTAAGCAATAGCCCCGCAGCCAGCGCGAGGGTGGAGAGACGGTCCATCAGGGACTCCTTTTCGGCGTGGTTACCCGATGCGCCGCCTGGGGCGCCGGTTCCCGCGCGGTTTTATAGGATGTGCGGCAGCCGTTGCTGGAGGAACAGCCAACCGTCGTCGGAGATGTAGACCGAGCCCGAGAAGGGGCCAGCGAACTCGTAGATGACGATGAAGAGAATCCCGATAAAGCCGACGAGGATCGCGGTCATCGCGAGCTGCGCTGGCCGGTTTTCGACGCCGAAGATATAGCAGAAAGCGATCATCGCCAGCGCCCCGCTCACCAGCGCGAACCACAACACCCCGGGAACCACCGGTACGGTCTGAACCAAGCGCTCGCGGCGCGCGTCGAGCAGGCGTTGCATGTCGACAATTGCCGCTTGCTGCGCTGCAAGCTGCCCCCAGTTAGCGGGCTCGAGCCGATCGACGTTGTAGCCGACGCGTTCGAGCAGGTTCCCGCCGGTTTCGGGCACGTCCGCGTCGCGTTCCATCGCCGGCCACTCGACGTGCACGACCGTGTCGACGTAGTCGCGCAGGCCGCTGCGAATCTGCGCGCGCAAGGCTGCCGGATAGCCGTCGATGACGCGGTAGAGGTCGGAGGTCGCGTTGACTTCGCCTTCGACGGTGGACACCGTGCCGTCGTATTTCTGCCAAACGACGACCACCACGAAGCCGAGCACCACCGCATAGAGCACGCCGACCGCCGAGAAGAGGTACCCTGCGACGTCGTTCTGGCGGCGAAGCACCTCGACGCGCAGACGGCGCTGCAAGAACGCATGGAAGGCCACGAAGCACGCCACGATGGCCAACACTATCAGGATCTCGACGAGCAATCCCCAGATGTTGACGATGGTGTGCGTCAAAGCGCGCATGGCCATGATGGTGCCCACGCGGAGACCTTGGCCGACTCGGCCCTAATTCCTTACGAGCCGACCAGCTCCGCGAGGGCTTTGTCGAAGATTTTCGGCGCCTTCCCCCCGAAGAGGACGCCCTCGTTTCCGCCGGTCTGGCGGCGCAGCTCGATCAGCTCGTCCCGCAGCGCCGCCGCCTTTTCGAACTCGAGGTTGGCGGCGCACTCGCGCATCCTGCGCTCCAGGTCGGCGGCCATTTTGAGGGCTACATCGCGCGGAAGTTTCTCGAGCTTGAGCTTCGCGCCGCGCTCCTCGGCGGCTCCGACCATGCTCAGAATGTCGTGAATCTCCTTACGCACCGAGCGCGGCTCGATGCCGTGCTCCCGGTTGTAGGCGAGCTGCATTTCGCGGCGCCGGCGCGTTTCGCCGATCGCGCGCGCCATCGATTCGGTCACGACGTCGGCGTACATGATGACCTTCCCCTCGACGTTGCGCGATGCGCGTCCGATCGTTTGGATCAGTGAGGTGCCGCTGCGCAGATAACCTTCCTTGTCGGCGTCGAGGATGCCGACCAGCGATACCTCCGGAAGATCGAGTCCCTCGCGAAGCAGATTGATTCCAACCAGCACGTCGAAGACGCCCATTCGCAGATCGCGCAAGATCGCCACGCGCTCGAGCGTGTCTATTTCGCTGTGCAGGTAACGTACGCGAAGTCCGTTCTCGAGCAAGAAGTCGGTGAGATCCTCGGCCATCTTCTTCGTCAGCGTGGTCACCAGCACGCGCTCCTTACGCGCCACGCGCTGCGCGATTTCTTCCATGAGATCGTCGATCTGGTTGCGGGTGGGGCGCACCTCGACCTCGGGATCGACCAGCCCCGTCGGACGAATGATCATCTCCGCGACCTGCGAGCTATGGCCTATCTCGTACTTCCCGGGCGTCGCCGAAACGTAAACGACCTGCGCAATGTGCGCATCGAACTCCTCGTACGTCAGCGGACGGTTGTCGAGGGCACTCGGCAAGCGAAAGCCGTGCTCGACCAGCACCTCCTTGCGCGTGCGGTCGTTCTTGTACATGCCGTGTACCTGGGGCAGCGTCACGTGCGACTCATCGACGAACAGCAGCCAGTCCTTCGGGAAGAAGTCGAGCAAGCACCAGGGAGTCGAGCCCGGCTCTCGCCCGGTCAGGTGGCGCGCGTAGTTCTCGATGCCGTTGCAGTAACCAACCTCGCGCAACATGTCGAGATCGTAGCGCGTCCGCATCTCGAGTCGCTGGGCCTCGAGCAGCTTGCCGTTGCGCCGGAAGTAGGCCAGGCGTTCGTCGAGCTCCGCTTCGATCGAGACGATCGCGCGGCGCAGCTTCTCCTCGGGCGTGATAAAGTGCTTGGCCGGGAAGATCAGCAGCTCGTCCTTGCTCTCGACGTATTCGCCCGTCAACATGTTGACGACGTTGATGGCTTCGATCTCGTCGCCGAAGAATTCGATGCGATGGACCAGCTCCTCGTCGACCCCGACGAACTCGAGCGTGTCGCCGCGCACTCGAAACGTGCCGCGGACGAGATTGAGGTCATTACGGCGGTACTGCATGTCGATGAGCTTACGCAGCAGCAAGTCGCGATCGATCACGTCACCCACTCGCACGCGGGCCGACATTTCGATGTAATCCGATGGAGAGCCCAAGCCGAAGATGCACGAGACCGAGGCGA
Source organism: Vulcanimicrobiota bacterium (assembly GCA_030043675.1). Lineage (GTDB taxonomy): Bacteria > Vulcanimicrobiota > Vulcanimicrobiia > Vulcanimicrobiales > Vulcanimicrobiaceae > Cybelea. The sequence goes on along the minus strand of JASHXG010000083.1, from coordinate 8,909 downwards.
CGATCAGCGTATCGCGGCGCGTAAGGAGCGACTGCGTCGCCGAGTGCCGCAGCCGTTCGATCTCGTCGTTGATCGAGCTGTCCTTCTCGATATACGTGTCAGTCGACGGCACGTACGCTTCGGGCTGGTAGTAGTCGAAGTACGAGACGAAATACTCGACGGCGTCCTTTGGAAAGAACTCGCGAAACTCGGCGCACAGCTGGGCGGCGAGCGTCTTGTTGTGGCAGAGGACGAGCGCGGGCTTGCGCGCGAGCTCGATCGTCCGCGCCATCGCCATCGTCTTGCCGCTCCCGGTAACGCCCAGCAACGTCTGCGCGCGGTCGCCGCGCGCGAGCCCGGCAGCCAATGCTTGCGTTACTTTGGGCTGATCGCCCGCCAATGCAAAGGGGGAGACCAGGGTAAACTCTTGAGGCACTACCCTCCTCCAAACACCTGGGGAGCGGCTTGGGTTCTGCCCCCGAGGGCGCAAGCGTTCACCCAGCGAACCATCGAGCAGTGCTGCTGCTCGCCCCGGGGAGAACAGCCTTGAGCCAACGGTCACCGCTCCTGTTCAGCGGAAACTCGAACCCGCAACTCGCCGAAGAGATCGCCAAGCGCCTGCGCGTTCACGTGGGCAAGGCGCTCGTATCGGAATTCCGCAACGAGGAGACTCGGGTCGAGATCGGCGAGAACGTCCGCGGGTCCGAGGTCTTCGTCCTCCAGTCGATCTGCAAATCGCCGAATGGCAAGGGCGTGAACGATGCGGTCATGGAGTTACTGCTCATGATCGACGCGCTGCGTCGCGCCTCGGCGGCTCGGATCACCGCGGTGATTCCCTATTATGGGTACGCCAAACAGGACAAGAAGACGAAAGGCCGCGAGCCGATTTCGGCCAAGGTCATCGCCAACTTGCTCAAGGTCACCGGCGCCCGGCGAATCGTGACGATGGATCTTCACGCCGCGCAGATCCAAGGCTTCTTCGATATTCCGGTCGACAATTTGTTTGCGGAGCCGGTGCTTTGCAACCACCTAAAGCGCGAAGGGTTATGCGACGATAAGATCGTGGTCGTCTCGCCGGATGCGGGCGGCGTTCACCGCGCGGAGCAGTTCGCGAAACGCTTGAACAGCTCGTTGGCGATCGTCTTTAAACGGCGCCCCGAGCCCGACATATCGGAAGTGACCGACATCGTCGGTGACGTGACCGGCCGGGTCGCCGTTATCGTCGACGACATGATCTCGACCGGGGGAACGCTCGCAAAGGCCGCCGAGGCGATAAAAGCTCGCGGCGCGACCAAGGTGTACACGGTCGCGTCGCATGGCATTTTTGCCGGCGAGGCGGTCAAGGTGCTCGAGGACTCCGCGATCGAGAAAGTGCTCTTCACCAACACGATCCCGTTCGAAAACGGAGCAAAGCATCCTAAGTTCGTTCAGCTTTCGATCGCGCAGACGTTCGCCGATGCGATTAACCGAATTACGACCAATCGCTCCGTTTCGGAGCTCTTTGCGGGCGAGGAAACGCCCAACGGCGTCGTCGGAGCGCCCGCCGAGCCGGTAGCCGTCAGCTAAGAAAGGGACCCGTGCCTGCTAAGGAATTGACACTTTCGGTCGAGCCTCGCGCGAAGCTCGGCACGACCGGGGCAAAGGCCCTGCGCCACGCCGGAAAAATTCCGGCTGTCGTCTACGGACACGGCGACCAGCCCGACCATATCGCGCTCGATGCGCACGCCTTCGAAGAGCTGCTCCATCACGGCGGGCGCAACGCAATCATCACGCTGACCGAGGGTCGAAGAAAACGGCAGACCGCCCTCGTCCGCGACTTGCAGCTCGATCCGGTTTCTCGACGGATCATCCATGCCGACCTTCAGCGCGTTTCAGCCGACGAAACGATCAGCGCGTGGCTGCCGGTCGTCACCGTTGGAACCGCGGAAGGCGTGAAGAGCTTCGGCGCCGTGATGGACGTGATCGAGCATGAGCTCGAGGTCGAAGGGCCGGCGGATCGTATCCCCGAGCACCTCGAGATTGACGTAACGAGCCTAGGCGTTCACGAACACGCAACGGCGGGCGACGTGCCTTTGCCGGACGGCTTCAAGCTGCTCACGCCTGCGGAGACGATCGTCGTTTCGATCGAACCCTCCCGCACCGCACGCGAACTCGAAGAAGCGGCGCCGGCAGGCGAGGAGGTCGCCGAGCCGGAGGTCATCGGCGCCGAACCCACGGCGCCCGAGGCGGAGTAGCGCCTGGAGTCCCTCGACTCCGCTCGGGACAGACTCGTCGTCGGGCTGGGCAATCCGGGAGAAGCGTACTCGGCGACGCGGCACAACGTCGGCTTTATGGTGGTCGACGAGGTCGCGCGCCGCGACGGCCTCGCCGGATGGCGCAAGAAGGACAGCGCACAACAAGTGCGCGACCCGCTTCGTCGCGTCGTCTTGGTCAAACCCACCTCATTTATGAACTTGAGCGGCACGCCCGTGCGCCTGATCTCGTCCTGGTATCGCACACCGCCTGGCGGAGTTCTGGTCGTAAGCGACGATATCGACCTTCCGTTCGGAAAACTGCGCATGCGCCCGAATGGCGGACACGGCGGCCACAACGGGCTGCGCTCCATCATCGCGACCATCGGTGAGGAGTTTCCGCGCATCCGCATCGGTGTCGGTCGCCCCGAGTACGATAGCATCGAACACGTCCTCGGACCGTTTAGCGACGAGCAACGGCGCGCGCTGCCGGCCATTATCGCGGCCGCCGCGGACGGCGTCGAGCTATGGCTCGACGAAGGACTCGAACCGGCGATGCGCTTCGTCAACACCTGGGGGCGCGAAGAGGCACCCCCCAAGGAGCCTACGGACACACATTTGGAACGTGGTTGATCGCCGCAATCCGCACGCCCACCGAGGGCGCCGTATCGAGAAAGAGCGTCGCTAGCGTCCCGGGACAGACCTGCAGCATCCGCTGGTCCGTAGTCCGGACCAGTGCCCGCACTGCGGCCGCCGGGTCGCGCGTCAATGCTACCGCGTAGCGATCGGCATCCAAATCGTACGAGCGCAGTGCGCTGTTGCGCACCGGAACGGCGGCGATGTAAACGACGGCTAACAGCGCGCCGACGATTGTCAGCCGCGAAAGCGGATCGTCGTCGCGCCGAAATCGGATACGGTCGGCAATTGCGATGGCGATCGCCGCGAAGACGATGATGACGCCGCCTTCGATCAAGGCGATCGAGAGCAGATCGCCGCTCGCGAGGTGCCCGAGCTCGTAGGCGACGGCATAGCGAACCTCGCCCGGCGTTGCGGCCGCCACGAAGCTCTCGGTGAGGAGGATGCGCCGCGACGCTCCAAGTCCGATGGCGACGGCCCGCCCGCTCGAGGAGTTCCGGACCGCTTCGACGAGAACGGGTACGCCCGCAAAGCCGGCCTTGGTCAACATAGCCTCGAGCTGCGTGCCCAGCATGCCGGATATCGGCCGCGCCGTTGCCGTACGCGGTACTTGAAAATACGGGCTCGCGTACGACCAGCCGACGCTCGCGGCGAGGATCAGGACGATCGTGTAGAGGTACCACTGATGCGTCCGATCGGCGAGCCACAGCACGACCGCCGCGATGATCCCGGCGACGGCCATCGCCAACAGCGTGTGGCCTATCCAAAAGAGCCCCCAGACGCGCGTCAGTTCGGTCGTCAGGTCCATCGTACGGTCTACGCGATAGAGATAGAAGGAAGGAAGCAGCGCTGCGCTCCGCGCCAGCAGCGCCAGCGCGGCTCCGAAGAGAAAGCGCACGCCCCACTCCGACCGAAACCTTCGGCGAAGCCGATCGCGCAAGGCCGCTGCGCCGCCGGAATTCCAAAGATAGAAGAGCGCGAGCGCCTGGAATAATTGCACCAGCAGCCACCCCGGTAAGGTCCAGTGCGCGCGGCGCCGGGCGGCGACCTGACGGGGACCGTCGACCAGCGCGGTCGCCGGCCGCGTGAGGAGCGCGCGGTCGGAGAGCGCATCGACGCGCCGATCCAGTGCGTTCGGACGTTCGATGGCCGCCGCTGCGACACCAAGCCCCACGAGCACGAGGATCGCCGCGACGATTACTCCGCATAGGACTCGTCGCCGTTCGAGCGCCATTGCATCGGTGTTCGCGGCGGTCAGCTAGCGGCCTCTGCAGCAAAGGAGACGCGATCGCCGCCGCTACGCTTGCCGCGGTACATCGCCGCGTCGGCCGCTTCTAACAGCGCGTTCGCGTTTGCGGCATCGTCCGGAAACGTCGCGACGCCGACACTGACCGTCACACGAGTCGGAAGACCGAAATCGTGCGCGCGAACGGCATCGCAAAACTGCTGCGCTCGACCGATCGCCGAGCTCTTGCTTGCGCCGCGCAGCATCGCACAGAACTCGTCCCCGCCGTGGCGGGCCGCTACGTCGAGCTCGCACCGCAAATGCGCCCGAAGGAGCAAAGATAGCCCAACGAGCACGGCGTCGCCCACCCGATGACCGTATCGATCGTTGATCCTCTTGAACCCGTCCGCATCGACAAACCAGAGCGCGACGCAGGCGTCGCGCGATTGTTGCGCTCGCGAGATCTCCTTGGAGAGGAGTCGCCGGAAGGCGCGCGGCACGATTAGGCCGGTCAACCCGTCGTGGGTCGCCTCGGCGATCGCAACCGTGGCGCCCGCGCAGGCAATGGCCAACGCGACGATCGCCAGGGCAACCGCCGCAATCGGCAAGAATGCAGCCAGCCAGGACACGCCCTAACGAGGTGCCCCGCGCCGGCGGCGTGCGAGCTATTTTTTCGGCAGCGGACGAGCTGGATTGCCGGCGACGCGTTCGCCGGCAGGAACGTCTTTGGTTACGACCGAGCCTGCGCCGGTGAGCGCACCGTCTCCGATGGTGACCGGAGCGACCAGCGAGGTGTTCGAACCGATCGACACGTCGCGACCGACGATCGTCGCGTTCTTCTGCTCGCCGTCGAAGTTGCAAGTGATCGTGCCTGCGCCGACGTTGGTGCCTTCGCCGATGGTCGCGTCACCCAGATACGCGAGGTGGCTGGCTTTTACGCGTTTTTCTAGGATCGACTTCTTGACCTCGACGAAGTTGCCGATGTGCGTCTCGTCGCCGAGAACCGCTTGGCCGCGCAAATGTGCGTAGGGTCCGATCGAGACGTCGCTGCCGATTGTCGAGTCGACCACGACGCTCTCACGAACCGTCACGCGCGTACCGACCCTCGTGTTCGAGATTCGGCTGTTGGGGCCGAGCACGCATTCTTCGCCGATCTCCGAGAGGCGCGAGATCGTCGTGTTGGGATAGATTACCGTGTCGCAGCCGATGCGCAGCTCCGGCTCGAGGTAGGTCGCATCCGGATCGATGATCGTCACGCCGTCGCGCATGTGTTGCGCGCAAAGACGTGCATTCATCTCGCGGCGAGCTCGAGCCAGCTCGACCCGGTCGTTTATGCCGAGCACGTTGAGGTAGTCGGGCGCAAGAACGGGTTTGACCGTCTTGCCGGCATTCACGAAGTCGGCAACCGTGTCGGTGAGATAATATTCACGCTGGGCATTGTCGTCCCGCAGCCGCCCAACGGCCTCGCGCAATGCAGCCTCGTCGAACGCGTAGATTCCGGCGTTCATCTCGTCGATTGCCAGCTCCGCTGGCGTCGCGTCGCGCACCTCGACGATCCGATCGATCGTGCCGTCCCGACGAACGACTCGACCGAAGTTTGAGGGTAGCGGCATCCTCACGGTAACGAGCGCCATGTCCGCGCCACCGGCCAACGAGCCGACCATACCCGCAAACAGCTCGGGCGGCACCAGGGGCATGTCGCCGCACGCAACGATGATCTGTCCTGGGACGCGCGCGCCGAGCTGGTCGAGCGCGACCTTCACCGCGTGACCGGTTCCGAGCTGTTCGGATTGCACCACGCTCGCAACGCCGAAGGCATCGATCTGCGCCTGAAGCTCGTCGTTGACGACGGCGATGATCTCGTCCACTCCGCCGGCGCGCAATGCCCGAAGAACGTACCACAGCATCGGCCGCCCGCAGATTTCGTGCAGCACCTTGGAGCGCGCGCTCTTCATCCGCGTGCCTTTGCCTGCCGCGAGTACGATTGCCCGCGTCACACGACCTCCAGTGCGCCCCGCAGGCGCTCGCGCACGATGTCTCTTCCGAGGAGCTCCATCGAGTCGTAAAGCGGTATCGACGTGGTGCTGCCCGTGATCGCTACGTAGAAGGGCCGGGCCAGATCGCGGCCTTTCTTTCCCAGGGTTTGCGCGATGCGTTTGAGCACGTCCTCGATGCCGAAGACGTTCCAAGCCGGCAACGCGTCGAACTCGCGCAGCGCGAGCGTGAAGGCTTCGCGCATCTCGGGCGCGTCGAGCTTGACGTTTTTGAAGTCCTCGGCGCGCAGCGCCAAACGTCCCGAGAACAGAAAGGCCAACAGCGGCGCCAAATCGCTGAGCCGCTCGATCCGCGGCGCGGCAAGCTGCGCGATCTTGGTCAATCGTTCCGGCGAAACGGCCCACTCTTCAACCCGCCGCACGAACGACGCCGCGTCGAGACGTTCGCGAATATAACGTCCGTTCAGCCAATCGAGCTTCGCTACGTCGAAAACCGGTCCGCCCACCGGAATGTGCTCGAGCTCGAACCGCCGTACGAGCGCAGTCAGATCCATCAGCTCGTCTTCTCCCTCGCGCGTCGCGTTCGCCAGCAAGCCCAAGAAGTTGATCAACGCTTCCGGCAGATACCCCATGCGCTCGTAGAAGAGAATTCCGGTGGGATTGCGCCGCTTGCTGAGCTTGCTCTTGTCGGGGTTGCGCAACAGTGGAAGGTGAACGAACTCCGGCGGCTGCCAGCCAAAGTACGAATAGAGCAAGAGGTGCTTGGGTGCACTCGAAACCCATTCCTCGCCGCGAATGACGTGCGTGATCTCCATCAAATGATCGTCCACTACGTTCGCAAGATGATACGTCGGGAGACCGTCCGATTTGACGAGCACTTGCATGTCGACGCTCTTGTAATCGAATTCGATCGGACCGCGTCGTAAATCGTCGACGACGATGACGCCCTCGTCGGGAACCCGCATGCGTATGACGTAGGGCTGGCCGGCGGCCTCGCGCCGCGCGACCTCCTCGGGCGTGTAGCTCAAGCAGTGCCCGTCGTAGCGCGACGGCTGCGCCGAGGCGCGCTGCACGGCCCGCATCTCTTCCAAACGCTGGGGGGTGCAGAAGCACTTGAAGGCGTAGCCGCCGGCCAACAGCTTGTCGGCGTACTCGCGATAGATGCTCGAGCGCTCGCTCTGGCGATATGGTCCGTGTGGACCGCCCACATCGGGCCCCTCGTCCCAGGTGAGCCCGCACCAGTGGAGCGCATCCAGGATCGCGCGCTCGCTCTCGGCGGTGCTGCGCGCTTGATCGGTATCCTCGATGCGCAGGACGAATTCGCCGCCATGCTTGCGGGCAAAGCAGTAATTCACTAAAGCGACGTATGCGGTACCCACGTGCGGGTCACCGGTCGGCGACGGCGCGATGCGCGTTCGAACGGAGGGCATGTTAAGAGACGAGCGCTCTACGCTCGCCGCATTCGCGCTGCACGAAGTCGATGATCTCCTGCAGCGGTGCCCCCGGAGTGAATATCTCGCGGACGCCCAGGCGCTTGAGGCGTTCGGTATCCTCCGGCGGAATCGTTCCTCCGCCGAAAAAGACGATGTCGCCCGCGCCCTGCGCCTTCAGTTGCTCCACCACGAGCGGAAAGAGCGTCATGTGTGCACCGGATAGAATCGAGAGCCCGATCCCGTCCGCGTCTTCCTGAATCGCCGTTTGCACGATCTGTTCGGGCGTCTGAAAGAGCCCGGTGTAGATAACTTCCATCCCGGCATCGCGCAGAGCCCGAGCGATGACTTTCGCGCCGCGGTCGTGCCCGTCGAGCCCGGCTTTAGCGATGACGATGCGAAGCGGTCGGTCGCGCATACTCTTTGTCACTTTGGTGCCGGCTCAAGCGAAGGGCCTCTTCGAGCTTGCTCTTGACCTCCGAAAGCGTGCGACGCACGCGATAGAACTGAATCTCGGTATGCCAGCGTCTCATAAGAATGCCCGTTCGGTATAACGGCCGTAGACCTGAACCATCGTCTCGACGATTTCGCCCTCGGTGCAATAGGCGTTCACGCAATCGATCAGGTACGGCATAAGATTTTCTTTTGGATCCCGGCAGGCCGCCCGCAGACGATCGAGCGTCTGTCCCACCGCCGCCTGGTCGCGACTCGCGCGCAGGTTCTGCACCGCGCGCGCCTGCTCGCGTTCGGTCTCTTCGGTGATCTTCAGCAGTTCGATGTCCGTTTGCTCTGCGTCTCTTTCGAAGGCGTTCACGCCCACGATGATACGATCTTTCGTTTCGATTGAACGCTGATACCGATAGCTGGCTTCGGCAATCTCACGCTGAAAGAAGCCCGCTTCGATTGCTTCGACGACGCCGCCGTATTCGGCGATTTGGGCGAAATAGGCTTCTGCCTGGCGTTCCATTTCGTCGGTAAGCGCTTCGACGTAATACGAGCCTCCGAGTGGGTCGACGACGTTGGTCACGTTCGTTTCGTACGCCAAGACCTGCTGCGTGCGCAACGCAATTTCTACCGACTTCTCGCTCGGCAGCGCCATGACTTCGTCCATCGAGTTGGTGTGCAGCGACTGTGTCCCGCCAAGCACCGCCGACATCGCCTCGAACGCCACCCGCACGATGTTGTTCTCGGGCTGCTGCGCCGTGGCGGAGCAACCCGCCGTTTGCGTGTGGAAGCGAAGCTGCCACGAACGTGGGTTGCGGGCACCATACTTTTCGCGCATGTGCCGCGCGTAGATCCGGCGCGCCGCGCGAAACTTGGCGATCTCTTCGAAAAAATCGATGTGAGCGTTAAAGAAAAACGACAGCCGCGGGGCAAAGGAATCGACGTCCATGCCGGCCGCAATGCAGGCTTC
>JASHXG010000012.1 GCA_030043675.1 Vulcanimicrobiota bacterium | reverse complement strand
CCCCAGCCGGCGCGGGTGCAGTTGGAGTTACGCTATGCCGACCGAATGCTGGTGGTGGAGGGGAGCGTCGACGCGGATGTCCACGCTCAGTGCGATGCCTGCTTGGACGACGTCGACAGACGGATTCACGTGGACGTCGACGAACGATTCGACCCGGCGCAGGGAGCCGACCGAGATCCGTTCGGTGAGGGCAACGTGCTGACGGGTGATCGGCTGGACGTCGCGGATCTTGCGCAGCAAGTGCTGGTCAGCGCTCTTCCGATGGGTCTACGGTGCAGTCCGGAGTGCAAGGGTCTGTGCGGCGAATGCGGGGCGAATAGGAATACGGGCGAATGCTCGTGCATGAGCCCGTAGCGCAGCGCGTTATTGAACGGAGAGTCAAATGGCAAATTTAAAATGGAAGACGCCCCGCAGCAAGACGCGCAGCCGTCGTGCCGCGAACTGGAAACTGAGCGCGGTCACGACCGTGCAGTGTCCCCAGTGTCATCAACCCAAGCGCCCGCATTTTGCGTGCCCGACCTGCGGGACGTATAACGGGCGCACCGTCGTCGAAGTGCGAGACGAACGCGCCGGTCAGGAATAAGTGTCCTTCACCGGTGTGAAGATCGTCGGCGTCGGCCACTACGCGCCCGCCCGCGTCGTCACCAACCACGATCTCGAGCAGTGGCTGGACACCTCCGACGAATGGATCACGACTCGTACCGGCATGAAGCGTCGCCACTGGGCTTCGAACGACGAAGCGACGAGCGATTTGGCGGCGGCGGCAGCCAGCGCCGCGCTCGTCCATGCCGGACTCCAAGCGCAGCAGATCGACTGCTTCATCGTCGCCACGGTAACGCCGGACTACTATTTTCCAGCGACGGCTTGCCTCGTCGCCTCGCGCTTGGGCGCGGTCGACAAGCCCGCGTTCGACGTCGCGATCGCCTGCAGCGGCTTCATCTATGGCCTGACGGTCGCCGCGGGGCTGGTCCGGTCGGGGGTCTATCGCCGGATCATGTTGATCGGCGCGGAGACGCTCTCGAAGATCCTCGACAAAGACGATCGTTCGACCGCCATACTTTTCGGCGACGGCGCCGGCGCGGTGATCCTCGAACGCTCGGACGAAGATTCGTTTCTTGCAGCGGACCTGGGCGCGGATGGAAGCCGCCCGGAGCTGCTCTTCGCGCAGGGAAGCGGCGCGCGCCGCCCGCTCGACCACGCCGCCCTCGATGAAAAGGTCCACCTCATCCACATGCAGGGGCCGGAGACGTTCAAGCTCGCGGTCAACCGGATGATCGAATCGACCGAGGCGGTGCTGGAGCAGGCGAAGCTAGCCAAAAGCGAGATCACGTTCTTGATTCCCCATCAAGCCAACAAGCGGATCATCGACGCGGCGGCACGCTATCTCGGGATGCCGAACGGTAAAGTCGTGATCAATATCGCCGAGTACGGCAATACCTCGGCGGCCTCGATACCGATGGCGCTTTCGGAAGTCGTACGAGCCGGGCTGGTAAAAAGCGGCGACGTGCTCGTCTTCGTGGCGTTCGGCGGCGGCCTCTCATGGGGCGCCGTTGCCTGGAGATGGCATCAATGACGGACGGCGGATGCGCATAGGCGTCGTCTTCCCCGGCCAGGGGTCGCAATGCGTCGGCATGGGCTGCGACGTTGTGGCGCGATCGCGCGCGGCCGGCGAGATCTTCGAGCGGGCGTCGGGCGTGCTCGGTTACGATCTGCTCGCGCTGACGCGCGAGGGCCCCGAAGAGAAGCTGCGCGAGACCGAGTACAGTCAGCCGGCGATCTTCACGACCAACGTCGCGCTCTACGCAGCGGTCGGTGACATACTCGAGCCGGTCGTGAGCGCCGGACACTCGTTTGCCGAGTTCTGTAGCCTGGTCGCGGCGCACGCGCTCCCGTTCGAGGAGGCGTTGCGCATCGTTGCGGAGCGCGGGGAAGCGATGCAGGAGGCTGCTGCGCGCGCCCGTGGAGGGATGTCGGCGATTCTCGGGTTGGACGCAGCGAAGATTCGCCGCGTCCTGGCGCAGCCGGCGATCCGCAACGCCGGACGCGTGCAACTGGCCAACTTCAACTCGCCGACGCAGATTGTGATTAGCGGGGATCTTCAAGCCGTACAGACGGCCGGCGAGGCGATGCTGGCGGCAGGCGCGAAACGCGTCGTGCCGTTGAACGTCTCGGGGGCTTGGCACAGCGAGCTGATGCAACCGGCGGTCGAACGCCTTGCGACCGCAGTCAATTCCGCCCACTTTACGCTGCCGCGTTTCGACGTGATCTCGAACGTGGATGGATGCCCGTATCGTGACGTTGAGACCATCAAGGCCAACCTGGTTCGGTCGGTCGTTGAGGAAGTACGTTGGCACGACACTGCGGAACGGCTGCTTTCCTATCGGCTCGACCTGGTTGTCGAGTTCGGTGCGAGCGGCGTGCTCGGCGCGTTGATGCGGCGCATGCACGATGCACCGCCCACGATGGTCGTCAGCGATTATACGGGCGTCGAAAACGTGCGCGCTGCGTTGGCGGTACGCGTATGAATCTCGCGGGAAAGACGGCGCTGATTACCGGCGCTAGCCGCGGAATCGGGCGCGCGATCGCAATCGAATTTGCGCGCTGTGGCGCCGACGTCGCGCTCGTCGGACGCGACAGCGACGCGCTCGAAGAAACGAGCGCGGCGTGCGAGCGCGCCCGTCCCGGCGTCGTCGCGCTGCGTTTCATTGCCGACGTCGCCGACCGGCAGTCGGTCGAGCGGTTCGTGAGCGAAACGGTCGAGCGCTTCGGCCGGCTGGACAGTGCCGTGGCCAACGCGGGGCAATCCGTCGACGCGCTGCTGCTGCGTCTTAGCGATGAGACCATCGATCAACTCCTGGAGGTCAATCTGAAGTCGGCGTTTCACCTGTGCCGGGCCGTCGCCAGGCCCATGATGAAGCAGCGCGCGGGGGCGATCGTGCTCGTGAGCAGCATCGTCGGCATCACCGGCAACGCGGGCCAGGCCGCGTATGCCGCCACCAAGGCCGGGCTCATCGCGCTGTGCAAATCGCTGGCGAAGGAGTTGGGTTCGAGGAATATAAGAGTCAACGCCGTCGCGCCGGGTCTCATCGAAACCGCCCTTACCGAAAGGATGCCCGACGCCGCCAAGGAGTTTTTGATCAAGCAAGCCGCTCTCGGCCGGGCCGGGAAGCCGGAGGACGTCAGCGGAGC
>JASHXG010000082.1 GCA_030043675.1 Vulcanimicrobiota bacterium | reverse complement strand
CGTGCCCGCGACCGTAGCCGAACTCGAGCGGGCCCGCGCGCGCATGAGCGAGCTCGCCGGCGAACTGGCATCGGGCACGATCGCGCGGTTCGAGGAAACTGAGGATCCGGCGGCCTGTACGTTTTGCGCGTACGCCCGGGCGTGCGCGTTCCAGCCGCCCGCGCAAGCCGAGCGGTTCGGCCGATGATCGCGCAAGGCGGGCTTCGCCTCTCCGCCGAGCAGCAGAGCGCGGTCGACGCGCCGTACGACGAATGCTTCGCAATTACCGGAGCCGCCGGCAGCGGGAAGAGCACCGCGCTGGCGGAGCGCACGGCGCGCGCCCGAGCGCTCTGCCCCGATGCACGAGTGCTGGTTCTGCCGTCGCCCCGGCACCTGGACGAGTACGCCGGCGAAATCCTCCGTGAATGCGGCGCCGGCGTGACGCTCGTCGACGACGTCGAGGCCGAGCTGCTCTTCGAATCCGCCTGTGGTTCGCTCTTCGCGCTCGAGTGGGAGGAGTTTGCACGCGATCAACTCGATCCGGAGGTTCCCGGATTGGCCCGTCCGGAGCGTTTCTTGGAGGCGGCCTTTCGTTTGATGCGCCGCCTGCGCGAAGCGGACGTCGACCCCGAGTTCTTCCTGGCGCGCTCGCTCGCCGGAGCCACCGAGTTCTACGCCAACCCGCCGAACTTCGCCGACCCGGCCTTGCTCGGCGCAACCAAGGACTCGTATCACGATTCACTCGACGTGACGGGTGCGGAGCTCCAGCGGCAATACCGGCGCGAGATCGACCTCGCCAAGATTCTCGCGAAACTCTACCAGGGCTACGTCGAGCTCGTGAACGCGAGCGGACGAATGACCGGACGCGACGCCGTCATCGCGGCGCGCGACCGTCTGCGCGGCGACGCCGCGCTCGCTTCGAGCCTGCGCGAGCGTCATCGCCTCGCCTTCCTCGACAACGTCGAAGAGTTGACCGCGAGCCAGCTCCATCTTCTTCAGCAACTCTTCGGCGAGGCGCTGCACGGCGTCACGCTTTGCGGCGATCCGTCGTCGGCGACTGCCGTGTCCCGCATGGTCGACCCGGCGCGCGCCTTCGCCTTGGCGACATCGCGGATCGAGCTGCGCGAGAGCAGCGCGCCGGCGATCGCGCGCCGGCGCGCCGCGACGCCGCGCGACGAAGCCGCCTTCATCGCCGGCCAAGTCGCTGCATGGCTGAACGAGGGAACGCCTCCCGAGCAGATCGCCGTCATCTTTCGTTCGGTGCGCAACGTCGAGGAGTACGAACGCGCGCTTCTCGATCGCGGCGTTCCGGTTGCGATCGTCGGCGACGCGAATCTCTTCACCGACTGGCGGGCGCTGGACGCGCTGGCCTTGCTCTGGAACGCTTACGACCCGTTTCGCCACGAGTGGCTGCTGCGTACGCTTGCCAACCCGGCTCTCGGCTTATCGGACGCGTCGCTCGCGATTCTCTGCAGCGAACCGCCGGATCCGCAGCGTCCGCTCTTCACCCTCGACGACGAGCCGGCGCCGACCAGCCGCCGAAGCCGATGGGATCCAAAGCGCGATCTGCGCCTGGGCTGGAACGTGATTCGCGGCGATCAGGACGCCGCGCTTACTCCCGAGGCGCGCGCTCGCATCGAACGCTTCCGCCGGCTGCGCGCGGAGTGGATCGAGGCGATGGACACGCTACCGTTCGAAGAGTTCGCCCGCCGAGTGTGGAGGGATGCGCTGGCGCGCGAAGGCGCGCCCGGCTCGGCGCGCGCTCGGGCGCAGCACCTGGTCCTGGAGCGCCTGCTGGCGCGCTGCCGGGCCTTTCTCGCGACGACGCCCGACGCCACCACGGCAGACGTACTGGAGTACGCGCAGCGGCGAATGGAGAGCGATCTGGAGACGTGCGAAGATGCGCCCAACGGCGCGTTCGTCCGGCTGACGAGTCTCGAGGCAGCCCACGGTCTGGAGTTCGACCACGCCGTCGTCGCGAGCGTTCGTCCCGGCGCCTTCCCGCTGTGGTACGCTCCCGACGCCTTCATGTTCAGCCCGCGAATCGGCATGGTGCCTAAGGAGAATGCCGGCGGCGCGCGGGCCTCGCGGACCGCGAAGTTTACCTACTATGTCTTTGCGACCAAGGCGCGCGAGCGCTACAACGCGCAGGAGCGCCGCGCCTTCGCCTATGCCTTGCGCCGCGCGCTCAAAAGCGTGCTGGTCACCGCCTCGGGTGCGCCGACCCGGGGCCGTACGGCGCCGGAGTTCCTCGAAGAGCTGCGCTGAACGCCGTGGCGCCAAGCATGCGACTGCGAGAAATTTCACCCGAGCTGTACGCTCGCAGCGTGCTGCCGTTGACGGCCGAGTTGTGGGCCGGGCGCGGCGAGCTCGCTGCCTACGTCGAGTACTGGCTCGAGATCGCGCGCAGCCGTTACGGGCGCCGTCATTACCGAACGATCGGCCTCTATGACGGCCGCCGGCTCGTGGCGTCCTTCAAACGTTACGAGCGGGCGATCGACGTTCGGTCGCGACGCTTGCGAGCGATCGGTATCGGTGCCGTTTTCACGCCGAGCGAGCTGCGCGGCCGCGGCTACGCCAGCTTCATGCTGGCCTCGGCGCTCGACCGCGCGCGAAGCGACGGTTACGATCTGGCCTATCTCTTCTCGGACATCCGGCCGCAGTTCTACGCCACGCTCGGCTTTCGCGCGCAGCCCTCGCGCACGGTATCGCTGCGCGCCGACGCGCTGCCCTCCACGCGCTTGGACCTGGCGCCGCTTAAAGACGGCGACTGGAACGGCGTGCGCCGCTGCTTCGAGCTCGGCCGCGCCGGGCGCCCGGCCGCATTCGTGCGCACGCCGCTGATTTGGGAGTGGATTCGGATGCGCGTGACGCGCGACTCCGAACATGCGGTCGGCCTCGCAACGAACCTGGTGGTGCGGCGCGGGCGCGGCATCTGCGCCTATGTCCTGGGCGCGCGCGCGCCCGAGCGCGATGCCTACATCGTCGACGAGTTCGGCTTCGCCGACGCTGCCGCTGCGAAGTTGACCCCGGCCCTGCTCCGCGCCGCTGCGGGCGACTTGCATCGCGTGACCGGCTGGCTCCCACCCGACGGCCCTCGCAGCGTCTTGCCGAAAGGCACCGTGCACAAACGCAAACGCTCGATTCTCATGATGGCAGCGCTGAGCGCGGGCGGACGGATGGTCGTCGACGCACTTCCGAGCGATTCGAACGCGGACTTCTGCTGGGCGACCGAACACATCTAGGCCGCGTTAATACGGATCCCTGCTGTATGGGGGCGTGCGCGAACCGTCGACCGTCACTTGGTAGGTGCTCCCTTCGCCTTGGCGCGCAAGCAAGTTCAAACGCGCGCCGGCGCGGCTCAAATGCAAGACCTGCACGGTCGCGATCAGTGGGCGGCCGGGGACGAGCTGCTCGACGCCGATCAGGTGAATGAGATAGGCGCCGCGCGTCCGATATCCGGGCCCGGTATATTTGAGAAGCGTCGCAACGCCATGCCGATCGACGACCAGCGAGCTGCGCTCGTCGACCGCCAAGCCGTACATCGAGCCGGTCGGCAGCCGCCGTTCGCGTTCGATGCGCGCCAGGAAAACGACCAGACGGCCGAAGCGATTCCGTCGCGCGAAGTGCGTGTCGGTGATCACGTTCGCAAGCGGCGGCCACTCGAGCATTCCGCTCGTAAAGCTGATCTCGGGCTCGAAGGGATTGGGCAGTGCGTTGCTGCTGCGAACTTCGTAGCTGTCATCGTTGGGATGCAGACGATCGGCCGCGACCGAATCGTAGGCGACGGCTCCCTGAATCGCGAGGCCGGCGCTGGTTCCGCCGGCGACGCCGCCGCGCGCCCACAGGCGCCGCACCGCCGCGATCAGCGCGCTGCCTTTCCAAGCCACGTAGTCGGCTTGATCGCCCCCGGCAAAAAAGACCGCGTCGGCAGCGTCGACGTAGCGTGACAGCGCGTCGAGTGCCGCGCGCGTCGTGCAAGGCGGAATCAAGATCGTGCGCACCGACGCAAACGGGCCCAACGGCGCGATGTACGGGCTGTAGTCGTCGCTCCCCGAAGCTCGCAGTACCAGCACGTTGCCCGACCGCCGCGGGCGCTCTCCGGTCAGCGTATCGTGCATCCACTTGAAGGCGGCGTCGATGTCGGTGCCGCCGCCGCTGAGCACCAATCCCGGACCGCGCAACGCCGGCGACGGCGCGTAGCCTCCGACCGCCGGGTAAACATGAGGCGTGCAGAAGCGCCACGCGGCGACGTTCCAAAACGCGCCGCCCGAAGGCGACGTCGTCTGCCCTTCCACGCGTGTGGAAAACGCATTCACCTCGGTGCGCCGGTAGAGCAATGCGATCGGCATCAGCTGGTACAGGATGCGTTGGAGAGCCCGATAGGTCGCCCTGCGCTGCACCGGGTCATAGGTAGAGAGACCGGCGCGCAGAAGCGCATCGATCCGCGGGTCGCAGACGCGTGACTTATTGTATCCGCCCGGAGGTACGTTCGCGCAGGCAAACTGATCGGTCGTATCCGGATCGTCGCCGTTCTCGAACGAGTAAAGGGCCATCTGGAACTTGCCGCCGTATACCGGGCCTCCCTGTGCGGCCGGCGCCACGAACTGCGTGATCTCGTACTGCTTGATGCTCACGCGCGCGCCGACCGCACGTTCGTATTGAACGATGTTGAGCGCGACGACCTCATCGGCCGGCGTCGCCGCTTGGATGATCAAGAGCAGCTCCAACGGCACGCCGTTGCGGCGGCGAATGCCGTCGGCGGCTACGTGCCACCCCGCGGCATCGAGCAATCGCTTTGCCCCGCCGGCGTCGTACGGAATATCCGGATAGACGCGCTCATCGAACGCCCACAGGAAGAGACCGGCGCCGGCCCCGGTACTTCGCAACACCCCTTTGTACGCCTTGGCAATCAGTTGAGGAATGTCGATCGCTTCGGCCAAGGCGTGCCGGACTCGCGGGTCGGACGTAATCGGATCCTGCGTGTTGAAGATGAGCGCGCCGACGGCGTTTTGCTCCGTGTTGCTTACGTTATATCCCGGCAGCCGCAGGAGATCCGGATAGTTGGAGAAGTCTTGGGCGTCAAAGTAACCTTGAGCCTCGTGCGTTCGCAGCATATCGAGCGCCGTTTGCGGGTTTTCCACGAAGCGCACCGTCATGCGCCCAATCCCCGGGGCGCCGCGCCAGTAGTAGGGGTTGGCGCGCAGTTCGACACGATCGCCGGGCGCCCAGCGCGAAACCATGTACGGCCCGGAGCCAAACGGCGCGCTGTTGAACGCGGCGTGATTGAAATCCGGAAGATTCGCAAGCGCGTGTTTGGGAAGAATGGGAAACCCCTGCGGTGCCCCGACCACCACGATAACCGGCGGGAAGATGCGTTTGAGGTGTAGGACGAGCGTCGAGGGATTTGGCGCGTCCGCCCGTATCACGTCGTCGTACGCAAAACGGCTTTGCACGTTGTTGCGCGGATTGTTTATCGCTTCGATCGACCAGGCACAATCGCCGGCGGTCAGCGGGGTGCCGTCGGCAAAGCGCACGCCCTTGCGAACGTGGTACACGATCGTTTTCCCATCGGCGCTGATGCCGCCGTTCGCGCGGGTCGGCACCTGGGTCGCGACGTCGGGAATAAGGCGGCCGCTGTCGTCGTACTTCACGAGATATGAAAAGAGGAGCATCGACCACTCGGTCGACGACGTTCCGTTCTCCAAGTCCGGGTTGAGCGAGCGCGGTTCCCATTGCTGCACGACCACCAGCGTGCCGGGCGGCGGCGCCGGACGCGCGCAGGCCGCCGCGGCAAGCGCGAGCAGCAGCCCAAGCGCTCGTCGCGGAATCATTCGAGCGCGTCGGGCACCGGACGGATCTCGCCGACGATGCGCCCCGCCTTATTGGCGATTGGGGGACGCGCGAACGCGCTCAGCTCGGAACGCCGTTGTTGCGAGATGGCGCCGATCGCGGCAAGCGCTTCGATCGCGGCGGGCGGCCGCGCACGCTCGTTGCCGTCGATCACTTTGAGTACCAACCCAATCCCTGGCTCGAAAATTGCCGCCGCGAAGACGCCCTCGGCGCCGCCCTTGCAAACGAGCGATCCGCCGTATGCACGGATCAGCGCCGCATCGAACTCGCCCGTCCCCGACATGTACTCCGGATAGGCAATCATGGCGTCGCGCACCTTGCGCAGCGCCTCGGCGGATGCGGGCGCTAGGCCCTCGAGCGTGGCCAGCCGCCGGTAGGCTCGAGCCGCTTTTTCCAGCGTCGCCGCGACGACCGGAATGCCGCAACCATCCACCGCGAACGCCAGCTCCTCGCGGCGCTCGCCCAGCATCTCCGCGCAGAACTGCAAGATGCGCTGCTGGGCCGGGTTCTCGGGATCCAAGTAGGTCGCGGGATCGGCGCCGATGGCTACGCTGAGCGCTAGAATCCCGGCATGCTTGCCCGAGCAGTTGTTGCAGATGGCTTGCGTGTGCGGCGGTTCGGGGCCGCATCGAAGAGCGGCTTCGGTTAAGCCGACCTTTCGAAGGATCGAGCGCACCGCGTCGAGGTGGAACGGTTCCGCGTTATGCGATGCCGTCATCACCGCGATCTCCCGCGGTTCCAGGTCGAAACGCTCGCCGACGCCGGCCGCCAATATCGCCGCGGTAATGAACGGTTTCGCGGCAGAGCGGAGGTAGACGGGGAGATCGGTCGACCCGAACGAGAGTAGCGCAGTGCCGCGGCCGTCCACGGCATAACCGGCCACGTTGTGTACGGCCTCGACTCGTCCACCCCGGACGACTGCGACGAGCGGCCTTCCGGCGATGAGACGCATCGTAGGTACTACGGCGGATTTCCGCCGAATCGCTCCGAATTCTCGAGATTTCCATGATGGAAGAGCTCATTGCGCGGCTAAAGGCTGCCCGATCCACGCTCGTGCTCACCGGTTCGGGCATTTCGGCAGAGAGCGGCCTACCGACGTTTCGCGGCGCCGGCGGCCTTTGGCAGACGCACCGCGTCGAGGAGCTAGCCTCTCCGCAGGGTTTTGCTCGCAATCCGTCGCTGGTATGGAGCTGGTACAACGAACGCAAGTCTGCTCACCAGCGCGCTCGGCCGAATGCCGGCCACTATGCGCTAGCGCGGCTGGAGACGCTCACCCACGCCTTTACCTTGGCAACGCAAAACGTCGATTCGCTCCACCTGCGCGCGGGATCGCAGCGCGTGCTCGAGCTTCATGGAAACCTACGCGAGGCCCGTTGCACCGGCTGCGCCGCCCGCCGGCCACTGGATCGTTCCGGGCTTCCGCTCGACGAGATCGAGCACGCGTGCGGGGGTCGCATGCGCCCGGACATCGTGTGGTTCGGCGA
>JASHXG010000081.1 GCA_030043675.1 Vulcanimicrobiota bacterium | reverse complement strand
GCCGTTATAGTCAAGGTAGGAACGAGGAAATCGATCGCATTAGTCACGACGATCAACGGGAGCTACACATGAAAATCTCGGCCGCATGCCAGCGCATACTCGGAGTCCTCGTAGCCATCATACTCCTAGACGGTTGCGGCGGCAGCTCGCTTCAATCGCCGCTCGGCCAGTCACCGGATGGCGGATCGGCACGCACTCAGGCGACGGCAAACCGCGATCGGTCGTGGATGGCTCCCGATGCTAAGCGTGGCGATCTCCTATACATCTCCGATTCTGCGCCCAACGGGAAGAACGTCGTCTACGTATACAGCTATCCCAGGCGTAAGCTGAAGGGAACGCTGACGGGCTTTAACGAGCCGTCGGGCCAGTGCGTCGACAAAGCTGGTGACGTCTTCATTGCGAACTTCGGAGATTCGAACATCCTCGAGTATGCGCACGGCGGCACGACTCCAATAAAGACGCTCAGCGATACCGGTTATTATCCTCTCGGCTGCTCCGTCGATCCGACGACCGGAAATCTCGCGGTCACAAATCGCCTGTCGACGAGTTTTACAACCGGCGATGTGGCAATCTATCCAAAGGCAAGCGGGTCGCCGACGAGCTATACTGCGCAGAATTTCTATTATTACGAGTTCTGCGGTTACGACAACAGTGGGGACCTCTTTATCGACGGCACGACCAAGGGCAGTGCCCTTGAATACGCCGAGCTTCCGAGCGGCGGTAGTGCGTTTTCTAGCCTCACGCTCAGTCAAAGCATCGGATTCCCCGGTGGGGTCCAGTGGGACAGCGGGCACTTGGCGATTGGCGATCAGAATGCAGCGGTGATCTACGAGTTTTCGATAAGCGGCAGCCAGGGCGTCGAGGTTGGCTCGACCCCGCTTACGGGTTCCAAAGACGTGATTCAGTTCTGGATTCAGGGCAAGAGAGTCATTGGGCCAGATGCCGGTTTAGCGCAGGTCGAATTCTACAAGTACCCCGCGGGCGGCTCACCGACCAAGGTCATAACCGGATTCGGCGAACCCGTCGGGGCCACGATCAGCAAAGCGAAGTCGAAGTGAACGCGTGATTCCTTCGTGATGGGGCGCTTGATCCGCCCACCTCTTTCGAGGGCGCTGATCGCGAGGCTGCGGACGCGCTCGACGAACTGCTCGGCCGCAGATAGGTTGTACTCGGGCTTGTAGGGCCCAGGGAAGCAGACGAGCCAAGGCGGCCCGAAAGTTGGAAAAAGCCCGATAGGATCAGGCTTTTAGGCTTCTGGAGATGGGGGGACTCGAACCCCCGACCCCTTACATGCGAAGCAAGTGCTCTACCAGCTGAGCTACATCCCCACGCCCTTCGCCCCTCGACTACGCTCGGGGTGACATGGTCAGGGTGAGACGGGCGACCTGGAGGATTGTACGCGCCACGGTGGGCACCTGTCAAAAAAGATGAAGCACTCAGTCTGCGCGGCGGGACTTGCGTTAGCCCTGATTGCCCAGCTGGGCGCTGCGCAGCCGGCGCGGGCCGGTGGGACGGTCCAGGTGGCTGACAATCGATGCAACGACGAGACGATCAACGTAGCCTCCGGGCGCGTCAGCGATTACGATCGTCATCCGCCGGGCAACGGGGCGGCGCAATTGCTGCAGCGTTACGCGGCGCTCTCCGACGTGCTCGCGATGATCAGCGAAGAGCGGCAGATTCTCGACAGCCTCTGCTCGACCGACGCGCAGCGGGCGCCCCTCTTCGCGCGGATCGCGGCGACGTCGGCGTGGACGCTGGCCTTGGAATCGGATGTTGCCGCTCGCCTGAACGCGTCGTGCCCCGCGGCCGCGACGGGACTTCCCGCTATGATGCTCTCCGACGCCTGGCTTTCGCTCGCCAACGTGGTCAACGACGAAAACGGCGCCGTTCCCGCGGACGTCTCCACGGTCGTTCCGAAGGTGCAGAGTCGCGCGCAAGCGGTGGGCCTGCCGCTTCCCTCGTGGGCCGATACTTCGGCCTATTGGCGCGATCAGGTACATCAAAAGGAGAAGGCCGCGATCGCCACGTGCCCCTCGCCGAGTCCTGCGCCTAGCCCAACCTAGAAGATTTTGCGAATAGTTCGCAAATAAGCCCGCATGGGCACCCGAGCCGATTATGTAACGCGGCCGCGCGAGTGGATCGCGTCGCTGCTTGCGCGCGAGCCGCGCTTTCTCTCTGCCGCCGAAATTCATCAGCGGCTGAAGCGGGGCGGCGCACGCGTCTCGCTCTCGACCGTCTACCGCACCCTCGACCGCTTGCGTGCCAAGGGTGATGTCAGCGCGCGCTCCGACGCCGAGGGTGAGGCGACCTACATGCTGTGCGAGCCCGAGCGCCACCACCATCACGCCATCTGCGGCGGCTGCGGCCGGGTCGAAGACGTTGACTGCGCGGCGATGGAACAGTTCGCGGAGTCCCTGCGAAAGCTGCATGGTTTCGAGCTCGACGGACACGCGATGGAGTTTTTTGGTCGATGCCGCGCATGTCGATAACACGCCTGGCCGCAGTCCTGATTCTGGCGTTGGCCTTGCCCGCGTGTCAGAACCAAAACAGCGCCACCGCAGGGAAGATTCAAGTCGCCACGACGATCTCGACGCTCAACTCCTTCGTACAGGGTGTCGGTGAAGACCACGTGAGCGTCAAGAACATCGTGCCGATCGGTGCGTCGCCGGAGACGTTTCAGCCGGCGCCGCAAGACGTCGCAACGGTGGCCGATGCGCAACTGCTCGTCGAAAACGGCGCCGGCATCGAGGCGTGGCTCGACCGGCTCTTGCGCGACGCCTCCGCGCGCAATCTGCGGATCGTCGTCGCGACGCAAGGCCTGCCGGTCAAGAACG
Source organism: Vulcanimicrobiota bacterium (assembly GCA_030043675.1). GTDB lineage: Bacteria > Vulcanimicrobiota > Vulcanimicrobiia > Vulcanimicrobiales > Vulcanimicrobiaceae > Cybelea. Next base: position 262 of record JASHXG010000081.1, on the reverse strand, counting down.
ACAATCCGCATCTTTGGATGGATCCCGTCCTCGCCAAGCAGTATGTACTAAAAATCCGCGACGCCCTCATCGCGATCGATCCCAAGAACGCCGATGACTACCGGCGCAACGCCGACAGCTACAATGCGCGCCTCGACGAGCTTACCAAGTCGATTCGCAAGCAGATCGACACGCTGCCGCCGTCGCACCGTTATATGATCGTCTTTCACAATGCGTGGCAGTACTACAACGACCGCTTCGGCATCACGACGCTCGGCTTCGT
>JASHXG010000080.1 GCA_030043675.1 Vulcanimicrobiota bacterium | reverse complement strand
GTAATGAACTCTTTGGTCGCATCGATGCGCAGGACGATATAGCGATCGAATCCCGGGATGCCGAGCCACTGCGCGATGACGCTCCGGGCCTCCTTGACGCCGCCTTCGGACTGCGCCTCGTTGATCTTGGCGCGCGTGCCGTTGGGCATGGTGGCGATCATGTCGCGCGGGACCGAGAGCTGGTAGACGCGCTTGTTGACGAAATCGAGATTCACCGCCCAGATCGCGTCGCTGCGTGAGTTGGTCGAATACTCGATATCCTTCTCGGTGTAGTCGTAATCGAGCCCCTCGACGAGCACGAGCAGATTCGGCCGGTCGAACACCTGCTGCGGCGTCGCGACGAACACTTGGGTGATCGCCGCCACCGGATTGACGTTCTTATGCGTGGCCATCGCGTAGCCGACGAAACCGGCCGCCACTGCGGCCACGCCGAGCACGATCAGGCCGGCGACGATGACGACGAGTCCCTTGTTCATGCGGCGTGTCGCTCCGGCGCAATCGCGCGACCGAAGAAATCGAAGGGTCCGTGCCCTTCGAGCCTCACCGTAACGAACTCGCCGACGCGCGCCTCGCCGGTGAAGTAGATGCCGCCGTCGACGCCCGGCGCTTCGCCTTCGGAGCGCCCGAACCACGCCTGCGCGCTGTCGAGCCGGCGGCGGAACTCGTCGCGCTCGCGTAGCCGGCGCGACTCTTCGACGAGCACTCGAAGCGCGCTGCCGCAGCGTCTGCCGCGCGCAATCTCGGAAGCGCGGCGCTGCGCCTCGCGCAAGCGAATGAGGCGCTTGCGCCGCTCGCGCACGCTGACGCGGGCGGCGAGCTCGGCCGCGGGCGTGCCTTCTTCGGCGCTATACTCGAAGAAGCCGACGCGATCGAGCTGCGCGCGCGCGATCCAAGCTTCCAAGTATGCGACGTGCTCCTCGCGCTCGCCGGGGAAACCGACGATGAAGGTGGAGCGCATCGTCATGCCCGGAACGCGGGCGCGGAATTCATCGATGAGCTCGAGGTAACGCTCGCCGTTGCTCGGCCGCCGCATCGCTCGCAGCACCTCGGGGTGCGCGTGCTGCAGCGGCATGTCCATGTACTTGCAGACTTTCGGCAGATCCGCCATCGCGGCGATGAGCTCGCGGTCGACCGTCGCCGGATAGAGATAGAGCAGGCGAATCCACTCGATGCCGTCGATCTCGTGCAGGCGCTCGAGCAGCTGCGCGAGCCCTCCGCGCCGCACGCCGCGGTCGCGTCCCCACATCGACGTATCCTGCGCGATCAAAATCAGCTCTTTCGTGCCGCCGTGCGCGAGCGCACGCGCTTCGGCGCAGATCGACTCCATGCTGCGGCTGCGGAAGCGGCCGCGCAGCGTAGGAATGATGCAGAACGTGCACGGATGATCGCAACCTTCGGCAATCTTGAGGTAGGCGGTCGCGCGCGGCGTCGTCACCAGACGGGGCAGAAAATCGTGCTCCGGCTCGGCTTCGAACGCCAGCCGAACCGGTCTGCGTCCGGCTTCGACGTCAGCGAGCAGCTCCACGATGCCGGCATACGCGCCCGTGCCGACGATGCCGTCGATCTCGGGAATCAGCGTCTGTAGCTGCTCGCCGTAACGCTGCGCGAGACAGCCGGCCACGATCAGCTGCTGGTCGCGGCGTTTGCGCGAAGCGTGCTCGAGGATCGTCTCCGTCGACTCGGCCTTGGCCGGATCGATGAAGGCGCAGGTATTGACGATCACCGTGTCGGCGCGCCCCGGGTCAGACTCCAGCTGCCACCCGGCGGCGCCCAACTTGGCGATCATCACTTCGGTGTCAACCAAGTTCTTTGCGCAGCCCAGGCTTACGAATGCGACGCTAGGCACTTACCGATAATTCACGAACTGCAGCGGCCGCTCAAAGTCCATCGAGCGCAGGGCGGCGATCACCTTCTGGAGATCGTCCTTGTTCTTGCCCGTCACGCGTATTTGCTCGTCTTGGTATTGCGCGGAGACTTTGAGCCGCAGCGCTTTGATCTGCTCCATCAGCGCCTTGCTCTGATCTTTGGGAATGCCGCTGCGCAGCGTGACGGTCTGGCGAACCGTTCCGCCGGCAGCCGGTTCGATGGCGCCGAACTCGAAGGCCTTCACGTCGACGCCGCGGCGAACGGCCCTGCTGCGAAGCACGTCGACGACGTTGCTCATCTTCAGCTCGTCGTCGGAGATCAGCGTGATCTTCTTGCCGTCGAACTCGATGCTCGTTTTGCTGTTCTTGAAATCGAAACGGTTTTCGATCTCCTTGCGCGTCTGGTTGAGCGCGTTATCGAGTTCCTGATGATCGACGCGCGAGACCACGTCGAACGAAGATTCGCTCGCCACTTGCGGCTACGATACTCCTCTCAAAGCGTAAATGCTTGCTCGACGACGTCGCCGGATTTGCCGAGCTTGCCTACATCCTTGCCGTCGACGTAGACCTCCACGCCGCCGGCGTTGCCGATCCGCACCAGAGCATTCTTACCGTGGAACGTCTTGGAGGTTCCGGCCGGAAACGTACCCTCCATGCTAACACTCCCGTCAACGGTGACCCGCAGCCAAGAGGGAGCCGAGAGGACCAGGGCCAGCGACTTCGTCCCGTCGGCCGGACCGAGAGGGGTTGGCGGCCGGCGCGCGGGCGGCGTGGGGCTCGGCGTCGCGCTCGCCTCCGCCACCGTCGGCGCGGCCGTTTGGGCGTGGCCCATCGTCAATTCATTGTAGACGACGAAGGCGATCAGCAGCACCGCGACCCCCGCGGTGGCCCAGACGACGAAGGAGCTGGACCAGCCGGCCGGCCGCGACCGCAGGCGAGCGGGCGCGTGGTTGGGAGCGGTCGCCTCGCCGGACGGCGCAGCCGGCAGGGTCGCATTGAAGG
>JASHXG010000079.1 GCA_030043675.1 Vulcanimicrobiota bacterium | reverse complement strand
GCGAGGTTTGCCGATAGGCGGTCACCGCGGCGGCGCCGGCGCTGGGCCAGAGATCGACCCGCATCGCACGCTGCGGACGGTCGAGGATTTCGGCTGCGAGCGCGCCCGCCGGCCCGATCCAATCGAAGTTGGCGACGTACTCGTCGCGTCGCGCGGCATCGTAGAGGACCCGGTCGGCGCCGTTCCCCAAGTCGACCACGTGCAGCGCCACGCCCGGATTCGGCTCGCCGGCGAGCGGGTACCGCGAGCTCTCGACCGCGTTGTTGATCGTGAGAAAGTCGACGATCGGAAAGTTCGTTACGCGCCGCTGGTCCATCGCGAGGTAGGCGATGCGCTCTCCGTCGGGCGACCAGCGGAAGCCGTGCTCGATGCCCAGCTCTTCGGGATAGACCCAGTCGAGCGTGCCGTTGAGGAGGTCGTTGGGAACGCCGCCGTGGGTGATGCGCGCGATGACTGGGTGCGCGCGCAGCGTTGCCACATAGAGATCGGCGTTGTGCGCAAAGGCGATCGCGTTGCTGCGCGGCGACCAAATCGCATCGTCGACGTCGTCGGCGATCTTTTGCGGGCGAGCATCGTCAAGCCGCGCAACGTAGAGCCCGCCGCCGGCCAGCAGCGCCACCCGCGCTCCGTCGAACGACCATCCGGCAACCTCGGGCGTTGGGGGCTTTGCGCCCAACGCGCCGGCCTTCAGCCACACGGCCGATGTGCCGCGGGCGACGTCGTAGAGCATCAGCGCCAGCGGTTCATCCGGATCCTGGCTCTGCCGAACGTAGAGAAAGCGCTTCCCGTCGGGCGACCACGAGACGTGATCGATCATTCGGCCCCAAGGCGGTTCCTTCGTGAAGACGGTATCGAGCGTCAGATCCGCTGCGTGGGCCGGGATCGCCCATGCAAAGAGCAGCAGCGCGGCGACGGCGGCTCTCAACGTGCCCCCTTGGCTTTGGCCGTCAAGGTTTTCGCCAAAATGCGCGGCGTGGGGCAGAGCGCATTGACCGGGCAGCGCGGACATCGCGGAACCGGTGCCTTGCAGATCTGCCTTCCGTGCAGAATCAGCCAATGCGTCGCGTCGCCCCACTTGGCGCGCGGGACCAGCGCGGTGAGGTCATCCTCAACTTGGCGCGGCGTGGTGCCCAGCGTGAGACCCAAACGATGCGCGACGCGAAAGACGTGCGTGTCGACTGCCAGAGCGGCCTCGTGAAAGGCGGCCGCCATCACGACGCTCGCGGTCTTGCGCCCGACGCCGGCCAGCGATTCGAGCTGCTCGCGCTCGCGCGGCACCTGGCCGGCAAAGCGCTCGACCAGATCGCGCGCGCAGTTGATGATGTTCTTCGCCTTCATACGGAAGAAACCAGTGGATTTGATGATTTGCTCGACGTCGGATTGCTTCGCCGCAGCGAGTTTCTCCGGCGTCGGATACTTCGCAAAGAGTGCCGGCGTCGTCACGTTGACGCGCGCGTCGGTCGTTTGAGCGGAGAGAATCACGGCGATCAGCAGCTGGAAATCGTTCGCATACTCCAGCGCCGTGGCGGCATGCGGATAGGTCCGCTCCAGAATCGCCAGCTCGTCGAGCGCGACCTTGCGCGGCACCTTCTTCTTGGGAAACGGTATCGCCGGCACGAAAACCTCCTAGCCTTCCGGAAGCGCGACGCGTTCGCCGTCGCGCGCCACCAAACCGTCTCGCTCCAATGCCGCAACCAACGCGCGCACGTCTTCGACGGTGCGCCCGGGCAGCGCCGGTTCGATGGAGCGGTGGAGATCGAGCAGCGAGATGCGCTCCCCGGCCGGCAGGTCGCGCAGCCGGTCGACGATGCGTCCGCGCGCGTAGCGCGTCGTCCGTTCGAACTTCGTCGCCCGCTGCGGCGAGCGGGCCTTGGCGTTGGCGGCGCGTCGCGCATCGAGGGCGGCGGCATCGACGGGCGCGGCCGCGCAATCGTGCCGCAGCGGACAGAGCAGGCACTTCGGGGCGCGGGCCGTGCAGATCGTCGCGCCAAGGTCCATTAGCGCGGAGCTCCAATCGTGCGCCGCGGCCGGCGGAACGAGTTCGCGCGCGCGCCGGTCGAGCTCGCGAGCGGCCGCGGCGCGCGGATATTCGATACCATAGAAAAGCCGATGCATGATGCGGCGGATATTCGTGTCGACCGGCGCGTCGTCGATATCGAAGGCGAATGCACGAATCGCCGCCGCCGTGTACGGCCCGACGCCGGGAAGCGCGCGCAGCGCGTCGCAGTCGGACGGAATCGCACCGCCGTGGAGCGCGAGGACCGCGTCGGCGACGGCCTTCAGACGTACGGCGCGCGAGTTATAGCCAAGACCTTTCCATTGGCGCAGCACGTCGGCAACGCAAGCGCGCGCGAGCGACGCCACGTCGGGAAATCGCCCGACGAACGCGATGAAGCTCGGCGCGACGCGATCGACCTGCGTCTGCTGCAGCATGAACTCGCTGACCAGCGTGTAGTAGGGATCGCGCGCGACGCGCCACGGCAACGCCGCTCGACCGTGGCGCTGGTACCACGCGAGCAGACGTTCCTGCAGCGTCACGAGCGCAGCGTTGCGATCGCCCGCCCGATGCGGCGAATCCCTTCCGCGATTTCGCGCCGCGCCACCGCGGTAAGCGCAAGGCGAAAATGATGGTCGCCGCCCGAGTTTGCGAAGAACGCCTCACCGAAGAGAAACGACGCGCCCAAACGCTCGGAGGCGTCCAGCAGCGCTCGGGCGCGCAGCTCGCGCGGCGTCGAGGCCCACAGGTAAAAGCCGCCGGCTGGACGGCTGATCCTCAACGTCGCGGGCCAGTGGCGCGCGATCGCCTTGTCGGCCAGCGCCCGCCGCTCGACGAGCTCGGCGCGCAGCTGTTCGACGTGCGCGTCGTAACCGTGCTCCAAGTAGTCGGTGATCGCCGCCTGCACGTAGAGGCTGGTCGCCATGTCGTAGGCTTGCTTGCGCAGCAGCAGCCGTTCGAGAATCGTGCGCGGCGCGGCCAGCCATCCGACGCGCAGACTCGGCGCGATCGTTTTCGAGAAGGTCGAAATGTAAACCACGTAATCCGGGGCGAGCGCGACCAGCGGCGCTCCAGCCGGCGCCAACGGACCGTAGGGATCGTCCTCGACGATCGGCACGCCGCCACGCCGCGCGAGCGTTGCTAAGCGTTCGCGCCGGTCGGCGTTCATCGTCGCATTGGTCGGATTATGCAACGCCGGCATCGTGTAGATGAAGCGGGGCCGGCGCGTGCGGAGAATTGCCTCGACGTGGTCCACGCGCATCCCCTCGTCGTCGACCGGCACCGGGATGGCGCGCAACCCGTTGATTTGGAAGACTTGCAGGGCCCCCGGATACGACGGCGATTCGACGATGATCTCATCGCCGGGCTCGGCTAAGCTCTGCGCGACGATCGCGATGCCCTGCGTCGAGCCGGTTAAAACGATGATGCTGTTGGGCGTGATGGTAGCGGCTCCGCGCGCGTTCATGCGCGCCGCGACCGCCGCGCGCAGAGGTTCGTATCCTTCCGAGTCGCCGTAGGAGTGCACGAAGCGCGGATCGCGCGCGACGCGGTTGAAAGACTTCGCCAGCTCGCCGAGCGGCGAGGGTTCGTCAGGCGCCACCCCTTGCACGAACGAGATGCGCCCAGGCTCCTGTTTGGCGGCGAGCTCGCCCAAGACGTTCGGAAACTCCCCGACCCTCCAGGGCGGCAGGGTTACCCACCACGGGACGCCGGCCGCGCGTTCGGGCTGGCCGCCGCGCACCTGCGGAACGACCCGCGAGCCCGAACCGACGCGTTGCTGAATCAGACCCTCGGCAACCAGCTCCCGGTAGGCGTGGACGACCGTGCTGCGATTGACCGCCAGACGATCGGCCATCGTGCGCTCGGGCGGCAGCCGCGCCGACTCCGGCAGCGTGCCGGCCAGAATCGCCTCGCGCAAGTGCTCGTAAATCTGCCGGTAGAGCGGGACGATCGAATCCCGATCCAGCCGGGGGAAGCCCATCATTGGACCGCTCCATTTCGACGATCCGCGTGGGGAACGCTTCCGTCTGCGCGAAGGTTATGAGGCGAAGGAGCATTACGTGGCAGAACATCAAGTCGACACGGTCGTTATCGGCGCGGGCCCGGGCGGTTACCATGC
>JASHXG010000011.1 GCA_030043675.1 Vulcanimicrobiota bacterium | reverse complement strand
GCGCCACCCTGCGCTCCTTTGAGTTCGCCTCACGAGGAACGGCCAACATCATCGTAGCGAAATGGTATTTCGGAGTACGCCAATCCTTTCGATCTTGACTTCCATGACGTCGCCGTCGGCGAGAAACTCGGGCGGAGTGCGCGCGAAGCCGACGCCGGCCGGCGTGCCGGTCGCGATGACGTCGCCGGGAAGGAGCGTCATTCCCTTGCTCAACTCGGCGATGAGGCGGGGAATCGGGAAGATCATCTGCGCAGTTGACGCGTGCTGCTTCTCGACCCCGTTCAGGCGAAACCGAATATCGAGCGCTTGCGCGTCGCCCAGCTCCTCGGGCGTGACGATCCAGGGACCGATCGGGCTCGATCCATCGATGCTCTTTCCTTTGAACCACTGACCGTATTCACGCTGAAGATCGCGCGCGGTCACGTCGTTGAACGCCGCGTAGCCGAAGACGACATGCAGGGCTTCCTCTTCACGAAGGTTCTTGCACTCGGCGCCGATGACGACGGCTAACTCGGCTTCAAAGTCGTATTTCTGGGAGGCGGCGCCATCCAAGTGCAGCACCGCGTTGGGCGCGGCGATCGCGGTCGTCGCCTTGGTGAAGAAGGTCGGATAGGTGGGCAGCTTGGGCTCGCGTCCCACGGCGCGCGCGCTCTCGTTCGCGTGATCGAGGTAGTTGAGTCCGACGCAGAACGTGTTGCGCAGCGGCCGGACCGGCGCATCGAGGGTGACCTGCGCCAACGGGATCAGGTCGTCGGGCGCGTGCCAAGCGATGCGCTCGTGCGGCGCCAGGGCGATGTACTCGAGCAGCGTCGGCGTCGAGATCGTGCGAATCATCTCGCCCTCCAGCACGCCCGGCCGTGACGTGCCATCGGCGGATTGGTACGTCACGAAACGCATCGGTGCGGAGGGTTAGCGAGTTGGAGGCAGCGTGGCGGCGGGACTCGGACTCGGGCTCGGAGAGTATCCGCGAATCTGGTTGAGCGACGGCAAGCTGTTGCGCTCCTGTTCCTGCTGGCGCTGCCACTCTTCGGCCTCTTTCTTGGCCGTGTCGATCATGACGTTGGCGGCCCCCTCGTCGTTGGCCCAGTCGCCGCCGGTCGAGACGAGCTTGACGTTGCGCGCGACCTGCCGCGTCTTTGGATTGTAATCGTAGGTCACGAGGTAGAGACTGACTTGGGCCGTGCCATCCGGCCGGCGGATCCACATTTGTAACGCGTTGCCGAAAGTCTGGATGTTGAAGGTCGTAACTTTGGACGGTTTGCTCGACTTGACGCGAACGACCTGACCCATCTTGTTCACTTCGACGACGAACTCGGTGTGCAGCGGAATGTCGGGGAGCTTCGGCGTCGCTTCGGGACCGGGTTGCCCGGCCGAACTTGCGTGCGGCGGCGCAGTCGGCGCCGGCGTCGTCGCCGCAAGCGCCGGAGCGCACAACGCGACAACGGCGGCGACGAGCGTCGTGCTTGCCAAGCGTCCGGTCATTGGTTAGTTACGTGACAGCACGGCGAAAGGATGGCCGCACGATCCGCAAGCGACGACGACTTGAAGGTGCGGTTTTTCGCGCACGGCTTGCGCTTCGTCGGCGCCTTCTTCACAACCGCAGAACCGGCATCGCGTCGACGTAGGTCTCTCGCCCGCGGCGTGTTCGTCCACGCTGGGCGCTTTACGCGGGCCTCCCGCTTCGACCTGCCGAACCTGGCACGACTCATGCGGGTCGCCCGGCTCCTTGCCTTCCTTCTGTACGCCTGTACCTTGAACGCCGTTCCGGCGGACGCGGAGCGGCCCATCGCCGACTCCCACCGGCTCGACGCGTATTTCGCGCTCTTTGCCAGCGATTCGAGCGTGCCGTGGAAGCCGGCCTCGGTTCGACTGGACACCTACTCAAGCGCGCCCGTCACCTTCTCGGTCTACCAAGCCGACCCGGCCGACGTGCTGACGGCCGGGGCGAACTTCGATCCGCGGCCGATCCCGACGCGCGATCGCCGCGCGGCGATGAGCTTCACGTTCACGCCTCCCGGCGGCTATCAGTTTGGTTCGAATCAAGTCGACATGCCGCTGGGCAATCGCGAGGGCTTCTTCGTCGTCGAAGCGCGCCGCGGCGACGTCGGCGAGCAAGTCTGGATCAATCGCTCGCGCATCGGTCTGGTTTCAAAGCAGACACCTGGCGGATTGCTGCTCTACGGCGTGGATCTCGGGACCGGACAACCGCTCGCGCACATGCGCGTGCAGTTCGTCGTGAACAAGTCCTTCGTGACCGAAACGACCGACGATCGCGGCATCGTTCGCTGGAGCCGCTTTCCGCGTCCGCTCTTCGCGCTGGCGCAATGGGGAAACAGTTACGCGTTCTTGAGTTTCCTTCCGCAAGCGCCGCTGCCGAACGCGATCGTCGGCGTTCGAACCGATTCGGCGGTCATCCACGCGGGCGGTTTGATCCGCGTCGTCGGCTTCGCGCGGACTCGCACCGGCATCGTGCTGCGCCCAAGCAGCGGCAACGCGTTGGTTTCGCTGCGCTTCGGCGCGCGACTCATGGGCGCGTTGCACGCGCCGCTCGACGCTGCCGGAGCCTTTGCGGCCGCCTTTCCCTTGCCGCGCAACGCACCGGCGGGCGAGTACACCGTGTTGGCGCAGGCCGCCGGCGGTGTCGGCGGAGCGACCGTCCAGGTCGAGGCGAACGGCGGCGGTCTCTCGCTGGACGTGAGCGCGATCTGCGGCGCACAATGCGATCCGCAAAAAGACGTTCCGCTGCTGATCCACGCATCGCAGCCGGGCGCCAACATTCGTGTGACGGTCGTGCGCTCGCCGCACGTCTACGTTGGGTACACGCCCGACGGCACGCC
>JASHXG010000078.1 GCA_030043675.1 Vulcanimicrobiota bacterium | reverse complement strand
GCGCGGCGCGCGAAGCCGAGCGCCGCGGCGCCCACCGTGCTGCGGAAGACGTCGAGCGTCGCCATCGCGATCTTGAAGCCGTCGCCCTCCTCCCCGATCCGGCACGCGACCGGCACGCGCGCGCGCTCGAAGCGCACCGTCGCCAGCGGGTGCGGCGAGATCGTCTCGATCCGCTTCCCGGCCGAACAGCCTGGGATCGCCGCGTCGACCGCAAAGGCCGTCAGCCCGTGGACGCCGGTATCGGTGGTGCGCGCGAAGACGACGTAGAGATCCGCGATGCCGGCGTTGGAGATCCACGTCTTCTCGCCGTCGATGACGTACGTCTCGCCGTCGCGCCGCGCGCGCGTCGCAAGCGCCGATACGTCCGAACCGGCTTCACGTTCGGAGAGCGCAAAGGCCGGCACACAGCGGCCGTTGGCGACCATCGGCAGATAGCGCCGCTGCAGCTCGCTGCTGCCGAAGAGCGAGACGGCGCCGCTGCCGAGACCCTGCATCGCAAAGGCGAAATCGGCCAGCGCCGAGCGATACGCCAACGTTTCACGGGCCAGGCAGAGCGTTCGCACGTCTAGCCCCGCGCGCAGCCCGCCGTACACGCCGGGAACGCACGCGCGCAGCCACGCGCCGGCCGCCAGCGCGCGCACCCATGCCCGGGAGCTCGCGTCGGCGTTGCGCTCGTCATCGAGCACGTCGATCTCGGCGAGCCATCGCTGGAGCCCCGCAACGAACGCGCGGTGCTCCTCGTCGAAAAACGGCCAGTTCAGCTCGGAGGTCATCAGGCCACTAGTTCCCCTCAAAGTGCGGCGGCTGCTTCGCGAGAAAGGCTTCGTAAGCGCGGGTGAAGTCGCGACTCTCCATGCAAAGCGCTTGCGCGTGCGCTTCGGCATCGATCGCGTCCTCGAGCGGCATCGACCGCAAAGGCCGTCAGTCCGTGGACGCCGGTGTCGGCAGTGCGCGCGAAGACGACGTAGAGATCCGCGATGCCGGCGTTGGAGATCCACGTCTTCTCACCGTCGATGACGTAGCTCTCGCCGTCGCGTCGCGCGCGCGTCGCCAGCGCGGAGACGTCCGAACCGGCTTCGCGCTCGGAGAGCGCAAAGGCCGGCACGCAGCGGCCGTTGGCGACCATCGGCAGATAGCGCCGCTGCAGCTCGCTGCTGCCGAAGAGCGAGACGGCGCCGCTGCCGAGACCCTGCATGGCAAAGGCGAAATCGGCCAGCGCCGACCGATAGGCGAGCGTCTCACGCGCCAAGCAGAGCGTTCGCACGTCCAGGCCGGCGCGCAGGCCGCCGTAAACGCCGGGAACGCACGCGCGCAGCCAGCCGCCGGCCGCCAGCGCGCGTACCCATGCGCGGGAACTCGCGTCGGCGTTGCGTTCGTCGTCGAGCACGTCGATCTCGGCAAGCCATCGCGCGAGCCCCGCGACGAACGCGCGGTGCTCCTCGTCGAAAAACGGCCAGTTCAGCTCGGAGGTCATCAGGCTGCTAGTTCCCCTCAAAGTGCGGCGGCTGCTTCGCGAGAAAGGCTTCGTACGCGCGGGTGAAGTCGCGACTCTCCATGCAAAGCGCCTGCGCTCGCGCCTCGGCATCGATCGCGTCCTCGAGCGGCATCGACCACTCCGTTCGCAGCATGCGCTTGGTCATCGCGTGCGCCAGCGTCGGCCCATTTGCGAGTTCGTGAGCCACGTCTTGCGCGCGCGCCGGCAGCGCTTCGGGCGCGCAGAGCTCATTGTAGAACCCCCAGGCGTAGGCTTGCGCACCCGGCAGCGCGCGACCGGTGTAGAGGAGCTCGCTCGCGCGGCCGAGGCCGATGATCCGCGGCAAGATCGCGCACGCCCCCATGTCGCAGCCCGCCAGCCCGACGCGCACGAAGAGAAATGCGACCCGCGAGCGCTCCGTGCCGTAGCGCAAGTCCGCGGCCATCGCCAAGATCGCGCCGGCGCCCGCGCAAACGCCATCGATGGCCGCGACGATCGGCTGCGGGCAGGCGCGCATCGCTTTGACGAGATCGCCGGTCATCTGCGTAAACGCGAGCAGCTGCGCCGGCGCGGCGCGCGTCAGCGGGCCGATGATCTCGTGGACGTCGCCGCCGGAGCAGAAGTTGCCGCCGGCTCCGGTCAGCACGACTGCTTTGATCTCGGCGTCGTCCTGCAATCCGCGGAAGCGGTCGCGAAGCTCGGCGTAGAGCTCGAAGGTGAGCGGATTCTTGCGCTCGGGTCGATCCAGCGCAATCGTGAGAACCCCGCCCGCTGCCTCGTAATGGGCCTTCGTCATCGAATGCGGAAGGGCAGGTCTTCTTCGTACTCGCGCCCGGCGCTGTTCCGCGCGATCACGCGCAAGCGGTAGCCGCGTACGAAGATCGGCGGCGTGTCCAGCACGTTGAGCGCGAACGCAAAACGTCCGAAGGCCTTCCGCGGAACATCGATCGAGAAGAGATTCGTCCGCACCTCGACGCTGGCGACGTTGGTCCCGGTGACGAACACGCCCGACCAATGACTCGGACGCCGAACGTCGAGCGAAGAGAAGCGCATCGCGAGAATTCGAGGAGGTGCATCGTTCCTGCTGACGCGTGGCGTCGGCAGCGCGCTCGGCCCAACCGAGGCGTTGCCGGGCACGCTTGTCGGATGCGACGCGCATGCAGAGCATGCAGCCATAACCGCGACGCCGACGGCACGTCGCGGCCACAAGCATCTTGGACGGATCGGGGCAGCACCGCGCATGCGTTTGGGGTAGCTAGCGCGAGCGCGCTTTTCCTCCTTCGGGAGGTTCCCTGCGCGCGGGAAGGCAACGGCGCAGGCGCGTAAGGCCCTCTGATGCAGCCGCACACCGCTCCGCGCAGTCTCACGCTGGACTACGCGGTCGGCTTCTGCGGCGTCTGGATTTCGAGCGGATTCTTCCTCGATGCCTGGGCGCACG
>JASHXG010000077.1 GCA_030043675.1 Vulcanimicrobiota bacterium | reverse complement strand
CCCTTCCAGGCGATGATCTCGACCCCGGTCTGCGAAGCGACGTATTTGGCGAGGTACTCGTCGGGGAGGAAGATGACGCGCGGTACGTCCAGCGCCTCGACGATCTGCAGCGCGTTGCCGCTGGTGACGCAGACGTCCGATTCGGCTTTGACCTCCGCCGACGTGTTAACGTACGTCACGACCGGAACGCCGGGATAATTCTCGCGGAGCAGCCGAACGTCGGCTCCGGTGATCGAGTCGGCCAGCGAGCAGCCTGCCTTCAGATCCGGAACGAGCACGATCTTGCCCGGATTGACGAGCTTAGCGGTTTCGGCCATGAAGTGAACGCCGCACAGCACGATTACATCGGCATCGGTGCGTGCCGCATTCATCGCCAAGGCCAGCGAATCGCCGACAATGTCGGCGACTGTGTAGAAAATTTCGGGTACTTGGTAGTTGTGGGCCAGAATGACGGCGTTGCGCTCGCGCTTGAGCCGGTTGATCGCGGCGACAAAGGGAGCGTGCAGCGGCCACTCGACGCGCGGTATGACGTGGGCGACCCGCTCGAAAATCGGGTCGGTTTCCTCCGCAACGCTGCGGTCGTAGGGTAGATCGATGACGCTCATGAGATGTTTTTGGAGCCCTCTTCTTATACCCGTCGTCTTGTTGTTCGTTTGCACGAACGGCGGGACTGCGCGCGGCCAAGGGCTCCCGGGAGTTCCGGCACCGACCGCCTCGGCCCTTGCCCTTCCCGCCGGTGTGCGCCAGGAGGGCCCCTTCCTCACCGCTCCGATTTGGCTCGACGGCGTGGCCCTCTTTCGCATCGCAACGCCGGCCGCCGTCACCGGCGACCAAATGTCGGTCGAAGCCAGGGCGCAGTTCATCGAAGCCGCGCTCGCGCAACTGGAAGCATTGCGCGGGTCCCAGGCCGATTCGGGCACGCTCTACGATCCCAAGACGCTGCGCGTAAAGGTGCAGCCTGACGGGCCGCAATCGCTGCTCCTCGCGGTCGACGCCCACCATCCCAACCCGCTGCCGATTTTGACCGTGACGGCAGCCGACGCGAAGTACCAAAGCGAGCCGACGAGCACGCTGGCGCAGCAGTGGCAATCGACGCTGCAGTCGGCGCTGACACGAGGGCTGGTCAAACGCCAGCCCGCGACGCTGGCGCGCAACTTGCGGGATCTCTGGCATGCCGCGATCGTGTTCGCGCTGATCACCATCGCCCTGATCGTGGTGTTGCGCGCGTCTCGCAAACGCGAGACGATGCTGATCGAACAGGTCGAAGCCGACGAGCGCGCCATCGACCAGGCTCAATCGGAGCGCGAAGAGAGCGAAGCCGCGAGCGCTCGCCATCGCCTCCGCTTCATGGGGTTGGCGATCCGCGCTGCGGACCCGGCCATGAGCCTTGCAATTTGGCGCTCCACGCGCGGCCTCATGGTCTGGGCGATCGTGCTGCTTTGGTTCGGCGCGCTGGTCTGGGCCTTGTCGCTCTTCCCGCAGACGACGCCGCTCGGAGAGATCATTTTTCACCGCGCCACGCGCATCGCGTTTACGTGGATTGCCGCCGCGCTGCTGGTGCGAATCGTAGCGATCGCCGTTGGGCAGTTCGCGCGCTCTTACGGCAGCCACACCCGCGGAGTTCGCGGCGAAGAGAATGCCCGCCGTCTTCTGCGCGTTCCGACCGTCGCGCACACCGTCGTTGCAATCGCTACCTTTGTCGTCTTCTTCGTCGCGATCCTTACGACGCTGAGCCTCATGGGGATCTCTACCGGCTCGGTACTAACCATCGGCGGCCTCGTTGCCCTGGCCGTCTCGCTCGCGGCTCAGAATCTGGTGCGCGACTTTCTCAATGGCTTTCTGGTGCTGGTTGAAGATCAATACGTCGTCGGTGATTACGTCATCATCGGCAGCCGCAGCGGCTTGGTGGAGCACATGTCGTTGCGGAGCGTGCAATTGCGCGATAACGCAGGCAACTTGGTCACGATACCGCACAGTCTCGCGAGCGACGTCGTCAACTGCTCGCGCAACTGGTCGCGGGTCGACTATCGCATCGCCATCGACGCGGGAGCCGACAGCGAGCGAGCGATGCAGATCCTGCGCCGCACCATCGACGAGCTCGCGGCCGACCGCGAATGGCACGGCGCGATCACCGATCCGGTCGAGTGGATCGGGATCGACGCGGTCTCGGCGGCCGGCATCGTGCTGCGTGCCTCGGTGAAGACGGCGCCTCTGCGTCAGTTTGAGGTCAAGCGGGAGATCAACGCTCGGATGGTCGAGGCGCTGCGCCGAGCTGGAATCGCGCTGGGAAGCCACGATGCGTACGCCGTCTGAGCCTCGGCTTCGCCGGCATAAATCACGTTGCAAGGGAGCGCTCGCCGTGTGTTAGAGCTTCCAAACATTGGGTACGAGCGGTTCGAGCCATCTTCGAGCACCCAGAGGAGGAAGCTTTTATTATGAACCGCTGGTTCATCGGCATTATGGCAATAGGCGCGTTGGTCGCTGGGGCAGCCACGCTGGTCGCGACGGCACAGCCGATGGCGCAAGCGTCGCCATCGGGATCGCCGTCGGCGGCACCGGTCGCGCAGATGTCGGGCTCGCCGAGCCCGTCGCCTGCGGCGGTCACGGCGCAAGCTTCGCCATCGGGATCGCCGTCGGCGGCACCGGTCGCGCAGATGTCGGGTTCGCCGAGCCCCTCGCCCGCGGCGGCGTTAGCGCAAGCTTCACCGTCGGGATCGCCGTCGGCGGCACCGGTCGCGCAGATGTCCGGTTCGCCGAGCCCCTCGCCCGCTGCGGCGCTAGCACAAGCTTCGCCGTCGGGATCGCCGTCAGCGGCACCGGTCGCGCAGATGTCGGGCTCGCCGAGTCCATCGCCTGCGGCGGTCGCTTGGGCACCGCCCGCAGCTCAGGCATCTCCGAGCCCTACGCCGATGTCGACGATGCGTCCCTAACGCAGCCGAAGGAGTCTCACAGTCGCATCGCGCGCAGCGCGGTGCGATTTGGCTCGTTGGATTGCGCCGCCGTGTCGATAACGTGTGGGTAACTGCAATTTCTTGTGGAGATGTTGTGGACTCGCGAAACAACATCTTGCAAGGTGATTTTTGCTTTGATACCATCCAGACACTTCGTCAAACGATGAAGTGCGGAATGTACGAAACCGTGATCTAACCGCGTTGACGATTCGTCGCGAGAGCGACAGTCCGAGTGAGAAGATCGAACCGGATCGAAACGTCGGTGGGAGGCTGGAAACGGTCTCAAACAGGCGAGAATGACCGGAGATACCGCAAAGCCCGCTGCTTTACGCCGTGGGCTTTGTCGCTTCTCTCTGCCTGCATTTGGGAAGGCAAAGCACCCGCCGGCCTCGCACAGAGGCCACATGGAGGAGGGCCGGGTCGAGCTCACCTTACGTGGGCTTATGCTAGGCGCCGCGATCACGCTCGTGTTCACTGCGGCGAACGTCTATCTAGGCCTGAAAGTCGGCCTCACCTTCGCCTCGACGATCCCCGCCGCCGTCATCTCGATGGCCGTCCTGCGCGCCTTCAAGAATGCGACCATCTACGAAAACAACATCGTGCAAACGGTCGCCTCGGCGGCGGGAACGCTCTCCGCCGTCATCTTCGTCCTGCCCGGCCTGGTGATGGTGGGATGGTGGAACGGGTTTCCGTTCTGGCAATCGTTCGGCGTCTGCGCGATCGGCGGCGTACTCGGCGTGATGTATAGCGTTCCGCTGCGCCGCGCACTGGTCACGAAATCCGACTTGCCCTATCCCGAAGGCGTAGCCGCAGCGGAGGTCCTCAAGGTCGGGACCCGCGCCGGCGAGGCGGCCGAACGAAACCGGGCCGGATTGATGGCGCTGATCGCCGGCACGCTGGCATCGGGCGCCTTTGCCGCGATCGCAGCCACGCGCCTGTTCGCGAGCGAGGTAAGCGCCTACTTTCGCGTCGGCAATGCCACCTCGGGATTTGGTTTCGCCCTCTCGCTCGCGCTCGTCGGCGCAGGGCATCTGATCGGACTCTCGGTCGGCTTGGCGATCTTTGCCGGATTGCTGATCGCGTGGGGCATCGCGACGCCGGTTTTGACCGCGTTGCATCCGGCCGCCGGCGCACCGGCCGACGTCGCGTTGGCGGTTTGGTCGCATCAGGTCCGTTTTATCGGCGCCGGCGCGATCGGCGTCGCTGCGCTGTGGACGCTCGGCCGGCTTGCGCAACCGGTCGCGCACGGCGTGCTCTCCGCGATCGAAGCGGCGCGCCGTCGCGGCGCCGGCGAGGGCGCGCAGCTGCCGCGCAGCGAGCACGACATTCCCATCGCACTGGTCGCGCAGATCAGCCTGCTCTGCTTGATTCCGCTGGCCGTGCTATTGGCGAGTTTCGTCGCCGGCACTTCACTGGCTCCGGCCGCCGTGACGATGACGATCGCCGCGCTCGTTTACATCGTGATCGCAGGATTCTTCGTCGCCGCTGCCTGCGGGTACATGGCCGGCTTGATCGGGTCGTCGAACAGTCCCGTCTCCGGGCTGGCGATTCTTGCGGTGCTCGGCGCCTCACTGTTGCTGCTCGCACTCGCAAGGAGCCTGGCACTGAATGCGGTGCCCGCCCTCATCGCTTATGCCCTCTTCGTCACGGCGGTGTTGCTTTGCGTTGCTACGATTTCGAACGACAATCTGCAAGACCTCAAGACGGGCCAACTCGTCGACGCGACGCCGTGGCGGCAGCAGACCGCGCTCATCGCGGGCGTGGTGATTGGTGCGCTCGTGATTCCGCCCATCCTCGACCTGCTCAACCACGCGTACGGTTTTGCGGGCGCCGCAAATCTGGGCGCCATAGCCAGACCGTTGCCCGCACCGCAAGCCACCCTCATCTCCGCGCTCGCAAAAGGGGTGATCGGCGGGCAAGTCGATTGGGCCCTCATCGGCACCGGCGCACTGGTGGGCGCCGCGATGGTTGCAGTCGACGAAGTGATGCGTCTAACGGGGCGTTGGAGGCTGCCGCCGCTCGCAGTCGGACTGGGCATCTATCTACCGGTCTCGACGACGGCGCCGGTCGTGCTCGGAGCCGTCGCCGGTTGGGCTTACAATCGCTGGTCCTCGCGTCGAACGAATCCCGAGCAGGCCAAGCAACTCGGCGTTCTGGTCGCGTCCGGACTGATCGTCGGCGAGAGCCTCTTCGGCGTGTTGCTGGCCGGCGTGATCGTGGCAACCGGCCGACCCTCGCCGTTCGCGCTGGTCGGCGATAGTTTTGCGCGGGCTGCGAACGCGATCGGCTCGGTCGCATTCTTGCTCGCTCTCGCGGGACTCTACGGATGGGCGGGGAGGCTGTCGCGCCCGCCGGCGCGCGATCTGGAGCTTCGGCGAGAGTGAACGAGGCGGACGTCGAAAGACTCCTCGAACTCTCAGCCGAGTTTGGGAATGATTGCAGTACGATCCTTTGAAATGACGTCGGGCGCTACAACCGCACCAAGAATGGGACGCCTCGGCAGCTTTGCTCTCCTTTTGACACGCGTTACGGCGGTGCTCCTCGCTTCGCTGGCCATCGCCGGCTGCGGGCACCATCGTCGCGGCCACGGCTTTCCGTCGCCGGGGCCGGCGAGCATTCCAATGGCCACGGCGGCGCCGGCGACGATTCATCCGAGCGTCCAGATTGCCGGCATCATCGCGCCCTACCAGAACGTCTCGATGTCGAGCTCGCTGGTCGAGCCGGCCGACTCGGTCGCCGTCATCGAAGGCGATTACGTGCATAGGGGCCAGACCTTGGCGGTGTTGGACACCACGGATCTGCGAGCCAGCTACAATGCCGCCGAGCGCAGCGCGGTCTCCGACGCTGCGCGCACGCAGCAGACGCAATATCAAGCCACGCTCAACATCGGGCAGGGCAACGACGCGGTGCGCAACGCGCAGGCCGCCTTGCTGCAGGCGCAACAGACGCTCAAGCTCGATCAGGCGAACCTCGTGCGCTATCAAGCGCTGCTCGAAAGCGGCTACGTCTCGCAACAGCAGGTCGATCAGCAGCGCACGATGGTGCACAACGACCAGCAGGCCGAGCTCTCCGCGCAAGCCAGCCTCTCGTCGGCGGTACTGAACGCGCGGGTCAACGGCACCTACCAGCAGGGCTTGCAGGCTGCGAACGTGGCCTCAGCTTCCGCGGCCGCCGAGGCCGCCTACGCGCAGGCGGCGCAGATTCAGGCCTCCATCGACAAGGCCCTGATCGTCTCGCCGGTCGACGGGGTCGTCGTGAATCGCAACCTGAATCCCGGCGAGTATCCCGGCTCACAGACGATCTTCACCGTGCAGCAGCTCAACCCGGTCTACGCCATGCTCAACGCGTCCTCGGAGGATGTCTTTCGCATCCGGCGCGGCGGGGCCGTGACGGTCAGCGTCGCCGGCGTTGCCGGTGCAACCTATAGCGGAAAGGTCAGCGCGGTGCTCGGTCAGGTCGAGCCCGGCTCGACCAACTTCACGGTCCAGGCGATCCTCGCCAATCCGGGTTTGCATCTCAAATCCGGCATGGCCGTCACCGGCACCGTCTCGCTTCCGGCGGTGAGTGGAATCGCGATTCCCACGACGTCGTTCCTTGACGATTCGCACGACAGCGTCATGGTCGTCGACTCGAGCGGCACCGCGAAGACGCAGAGCGTGAGAGAACGCGGCAGCGACGGAACGAGGTCGGTCGTGACCGGTCTGCCGAGCGGGACGAAGGTGATCTCCAACGGACAGCTGGGCATCACGTCTGGACAGCAGATTGCCGGCGCACCCGGTTCGCCCGGTCCCGCCGGCTCCGCACACCCTGCCGACTCCCCCCGCCCCGCCGACTCGCCGTAGGTAACCGAGCTCACCGATGTGGCCGACTCGAATCTTCGTTCAACGGCCGACGCTCGTCTTCGTCGCGCTGGCACTGATCGCGGTTTTGGGCTCCGTCTCGCTGGCGACGATCGTCCAACAACAGTTTCCGAACATCGACTTTCCGACGATCACCGTTCGCGCCAGCTATCCGGGCGGCTCGACCACGCAGATTCGCGATGCGATCGTCAAGCCGATCGAAGACGCGATCGCCGGTGCTCCGAATCTCGATCACATCAATACGACCGTACAACAGGGTCAGGCCACGATCTCGGCGGTCTTCGACCTGAACTCGAACAAGACGACCGACCTCGTGCAAGTTCAGCAACGCGTGCTGCTCGCACAAGCCAATCTCCCCACCGACATGCCGGCTCCGACGGTCGGCACGTTCGATCCGGCGATGGCGACCGTCGTTACGCTCGGCGTCAGCTCGCATTCGCTTTCGGCCGGCACGCTCTCCGCGATCGTAACCAACAATATCGTGCCGGATCTGGAACAGGTCGACGGCATCTCGAACGTCAACGTCGGCGGCTCGGTTACGCCCGCGATCGAAGTCGAGGTCAATCCGAATAAGCTCTCTTCGGCCGGCTTCACGCTCAACGACGTCGTCAGTACGATTTCTTCCAACAACAACCGCGAGCCCGGCGGCATCGCTTATCAGGAGAATCGCGAGACGACGATCGACGTCCGCGGCGACGTGACCACGCCTGTGAGCGTCGCGGATCTGCCGATCCAGGCAGCCTCACAGTTCACTTCGACGTTTGGAAACTCGAC
>JASHXG010000010.1 GCA_030043675.1 Vulcanimicrobiota bacterium | reverse complement strand
GATCTGACCGAGCGTAACCTCCCGCGCGACGTCGTCATCCCAAAGCATCGCGATCACCGCGTCGACGCTTTGGACGAGCGACGGAATGTCTTCGCAACGAATGGCCCCCGCGGCCACGAGCTCTTCGGTTGGTGCGCGATCTCTGTTCCAAACAGAAACCCGATAGCCGCGCTGCAGCAGATTCAGTGCGAAGGCGCTGCCCATCTTTCCGGTACCTGCAATTCCGACGTGCATCATCGATGTACTTCCTCCGGAGGAGCCATGAACTCGGGACCAACGGGATCGGGAACCTCCTGCGCAACGATGCGGTCGATCTCTGCACGCGTTTGCGCATCGATCGAAAACCCGAATGCACCGGAGATGGCGTCGACTTGCGACGGCTTGCGCGCCCCCCAAAGCGCGGCGCCGACGCCCGGCGCGTCGAGCACCCAACGCAACGCCAGGTGAATGACGCGTTTTCCGAAGCGCGCGCGAGCCAGGTCGTCGAGCCGCGCAACGGCGCGAAGGTACTGCGCAAAACGCGGCGGCTGAAACTTCGGGTCGACTCGTCGCAGGTCATCGCCGCCGAAGACCGTGCTTGGGCTCATTGCTCCGCTGAGCAGGCCGCGGCAAATCGCTCCATAGGTCAGAGCGAACAAGTCGTGCGCTCGCGCATACGGTAGAACGTCGTGCTCCGCATCCCGCTCGAAAATATTGTACGGCGGCTGGACCGTGTGCAGCGGAGCAAACTTTCTGAAATTGTCCATTTGGTCGAGCGAAAAGTTGCTCACGCCGATCGCCTTGATCTTACCGGACTCATAGAGGCTCCGCATGGCGGTCGCCGTCTCTTCCATGGGAACGTTCGGATCGGGCCAATGAATTTGATAAATATCGATGTAGTCGGTCTGCAGCCGCCGCAGCGAGTCGTCGATCTCTTTGGCAATGCGGGCGGCAGAGGCATTCCGGGTGACCTCTCCCTGGGCATTCCATTCAAGGCCGACCTTCGTCGCCACGATGACTCGGTTGCGTCGACCGGCCAGCGCCTTGCCGACGACTTCCTCGGCGTGGCCTTGCCCATATGCGGGCGCCGTATCGATGAGCGTTACGTCCGCGTCGAGCGCACGGTGAATTGCCGCGACTGCGTTTTCATCATCGGGGCCACCCCACATCCAGCCTCCGATCGCCCACGTTCCAAGCCCGATCCGCGATGGTCGGAGTCCGGTGCCGGCGATCGTCATGTACTCCATTGCGTCCTCCAGCAGGCAGCGCGCGCAGTGGGCGTGCCTTCTTACGCAGGCCCAGCCGCGGCGCCTGCGTGAGCTCGTTCGCTAGAGTACTTCGAAGATGCTGTAAACTGGGCCGTCGGCAAGCCGGTTTCCGACACCGACGCAGACGATGCGATTCATCCAGTCGTACCGCTTCGCGCTCGTCTCGAAGAAGGGGCTCATCCGAAAGTAGTAGGTGCTCGGGTCCGGGGCTTCACCGCGGTCCACCGCGGCAATCACATCCGGCGGACCGGCTCGCACGACCGTATAGGTCATGCAGATCAGCGCATCGTCGTTCGTTCTCAGCACCAGCCGCACGTCGAGCTTCATGCACGAGTCGGGACGAATCGTCTGCCAGTCGTTTCCGCTCACCACGACTCCGGAGAGACGGTCGCCTTCGAAAGCGCCGCCTTCCACCAAGCCAACGCGGCGATAGCCATTGGGCGTCGAGCCGACGACCAGCAGCGGCGGGATTGCTTCGCGCAACACGAAGAGCGGCCGCGTCTTCACCGACTGCAACGATGCGGGCAGCTGGTCCAACGTCGCCACCTTAGCTTGCCTGCAAGAATGCTCTGAGCGCCTTGGCGAGCGCCTGCGGCTGTTCTTCGGGAACGAAGTGTCCCGAATCGGCAACGACCAGCGATGTCGCGTTTTGGAAGTATGGCTTCAGGGACTCGCCCATTTCCGGAATTGCGTACTGACCACCGACGCCAAGCAGCCTAACGGAGCTCTTACCGGTGAAGTTTTTCTTGTTGAACTCGACGTCGACTAGGATGTTGCGGCAATAGTCGAACGCCGCGTTCATTCGGCCCGGCCGCGCGAACGACGCGACGTAGGCGGCGACGTCGCTTGCCGGAATCGAGCCGGGTTTATACACCTTCGTCTTGTACCACCACCCGACGTACAGCGCTTCCTTACCTTGCGTAAGCTCGGCCGGCAGATTCGGCAGCATCATGAAGAGAAAGTTCCACTTGCGCTTATAGTCCGAGAGTTCCACGGTGGGGGGAAGCGTGATGCCGGGGATTCCGGCCTCGATGAGGGTCAGCGACTTGAAGTCTTGCGGAAAGAGCAGCTGCCAGCTGTAGGCGCACCAGGCGCCAAAATCGTGCGCCACGACGTGGACCGGCGGCTTGAGCTTCGCGGTTACGAACTCGTGAAAGACGCGCCCGACGTTTTCGGTCGAGGCCGGTGCTCCGAGAATGCCGGAGCCGCCGAAGCTCGGCAAATCCGTCGGGATGCATTGGTAGCTCTGCGAAAGAAGCGGAATGAGCCGGTACCAGGAGCGCCGCGTGGATGGAAAGCCCGAGATCATGAAGACCGTCTCGCCCTTGCCCATCGTGTCGTACGCGAGTTTCTGCGCCTCGGCGACGGCGTCGAGCGGACCTTTCCCTGCGCCGGAACCGGGTGTTGCCGCGGACGCAGCACCAACCTTAGTGCCCAAACTCAGCGCACCTGCGAGTGCGACGCCGCTCTTCAGAAGCGTTCGCCGATCCATTACGCCGCTGCCGTCGTCGGAGTGACTCACGCGCTGCTCCTTTCAACGGGCCCGTTCGGTGAGCGCGCAGCGACTCCGTTCCAGCGAGATTGGCGATCGAAATACGATGGTATCATTGAGCGTGATTGGGTACGCGAAGGGAGGCGGCGTTTCCAAACCTAAACGCCCTGGAGGCAATGAATATAGCTGAAGCAGCGGTCGCCGACGCGCTGGTCCGCTACGAGCGGGCTCTCAACGCCTCCGACGTGGATGCGGCGCTTGACTTATATGCGCCCGACGGCGCCTTTATGCCGCAGAACAGTCCTTCAAGCGTGGGCATGGATGAGGTCCGCAAAGCCTACGAACTGGTGTTCAAAACCATCACGCTGCGCGTTCAGTTTAGCGTCGCCGAGGTGCATCAACTCGCACCGGATTGGGCGTTCGCTCGCACGAACTCCAGCGGAACAACAACGGTCCACGCGACGGGCGTCACCAGCTCGGAGGCTAATCAGGAGCTGTTTATCTTCCACAGAGTCGGCGGCAACTGGAAGATCGCGCGATACTGCTTTTCCACGACGCTTCCCCGGCACGACGGGTAAAATCCGGGGCAGACATGCCAACGATGAAAGCCGTCGTGATACGCGAGGCCGGCGGCCCGGACGTGCTCAAGATCGAGCGAGTGCCGGTGCCCGAACCAGTGGCCGGCAAAGTACTGATTCGGGTCAAGGCCTTCGGTCTCAATCGTTCGGAGATGTTCACGCGCCAAGGGCTCTCACCGGACGTGCGCTTCCCGCGCATTCTCGGCATCGAAGCCGTTGGAACGGTGGAATCGGCACCCGGAGGCGAATTCCCCGAAGGCGTGACGGTGGCCACCGAGATGGGCGGAATGGGCCGCGACTTCGACGGCGGATATGCCGAGTATACGCTCGTTCCGGCAAGTCAGGTTCGCAGCGTCACGACGAATCTACCTTGGGAGACGTTGGGCGCGCTCCCCGAGATGATGCAGACCGCCTGGGGCTCTTTGTACGAGGCGCTGGCGCTCAAGGCGGGCGAAGCGCTGCTCGTGCGGGGCGGCACCACGTCCATTGGTCTCGCGGCCGCCGCCATCGCCGGCTCTCGCGGTGTCACCGTGTATGCGACGACGCGCAGCGTCCAGAGAAGACAAATGCTGCTCGACAACGGTGCAACCGAAGTCTTTATCGACAACGGTGCGATCGCACCTGACGTCGTGTCCCGGACCGGCGGCGTCGATAAGGTGCTCGAGCTCGTTGGAGCGACGACGCTTGACGATTCGCTGCGCTGTGCCAAGCAGGGCGGCATCGTGTGCATGACGGGGTTGGTCGGAAACAAATGGTCGATCGATGACTTTGCGCCCATGGAGTCAATCCCCAAGGGCGTGTATCTGACAACCTACGGCGGTGACGTAGAGGACTTCATGATGATGCCGCTGCAGGAACTGGTCGATCAAGTCGCCGCCGGGAGCTTACGCGCTCCCATTGGGAAGGTCTTCCACATCGACGATATCGTCGAGGCCCATCGGCTGATGGATTCCAACGCCGCCGGCGGGAAGATCGTCGTCGTCATCACGTAGGGAACTCGCGTTTACGAAAGGGGGAACCGCCATGGCCGGCAACGGCGTCAATATCGTCTTGGTTCATGGAGCATGGTCGGACGGATCGGGGTGGTTGAAGGTCATTCCGATCCTGCAGGCCGAGGGCCACAACGTCGTCGCGGTGCAGAACCAGATGACGAGTCTTGCAGGCGACGCAGCCAACACGCGCGCGGCGATCGACGCGATGCCGGGGCCAACAGTCGTTGCCGGACACTCGTACGGGGGTGCCGTCGTCACTGCCGCGGCTCGCGATGCGGGCAATGTGACGGCCTTGGTGTTTATCGCTGCATTCGCACCCGACGAAGGCGAGGCACTGGGCGGATTTCCGCCTGGTGCCGGCGCGAAATACATTGGACCGGGACCCGGCGGGCTGCTTTACATCGATCGAGCGCAGTTCCCGTCGTGCTTCGCGGGCGACGTGCCGCCGGCCGAGGCGCAGGCGCTGGCCGCCGTTCAGCGCCCCGTGAGCGGCGCGATCTTTGGCGACAAGATGGGACCGCCGGCCTGGAAGGCGATCAGGTCGTGGTACCAAGTCTCGGAGAAGGATCAGATGATTCCGCCGGAGACCGAGCGGATGTTCGCGTCGCGCGCGGGAGCTACGACGATTTCACTTCCATCAAGTCACGCGTCTTTGGTATCGCACCCTAAGGAGGTTGCCGAACTAATCCTGTCAGCCGCGCGAAGCTAGGAAACCGTCTCGAGCCGCGGGGCTTCTTCGATCGTTACGGTTGGCGCTGTTTTGATCGTCTCCTCAATTTGCGCGGCCGCTGCGGCCTTGGCGATGATGGAGCGCATCCAAAGATGCCCGGGGTCGGCTTCGACGTCCTGATGCCAGAAGAGACGGACGGTTGCAACCGGCGGCCGTCCCGCTAGTCGTAAAAGGCACAGGTTCAGGGCTGGGGCGTGCCGCGCCGCGAACCACGCCGGCAAAATAGCTACTAGGTCCGTTGACGCGATGATGGCCGGCAGCGCCACGACGTTGCTCGTGCGATATCGCATCGCGTCGGGCCTTGCCATTCCCATGACGGCACGGCTGAGAGCACCGTACATCGAACCGTGTTCGACGACTTCAGCAAACGTACAAGAGAGTAACGCCGACATGGTCAAGGGTTCCGCAAAGATGGGATGCTTCTCTCGGACGACGCAGACGAGCTCGTGCATACCGAGGACGGCATGGCAGAACTTGAACTCTAGGTCGGGCAGGTGGCCGACGGCAAAATCGATACTTCCGCTCGCGAGCGCACCTTCGAACCCTCGGTCTCCGGCACCGACTGCGTTGACCACAATATCTGGAGCCACATCGCGCGCATAGGCAAGGATCTGCGGCGCCAGCCAGATTTCGCCGAGCTGGCTCATCGCAATCTTGAAGGTGCGGGAGCTATGCTCCGGCTCGAAGGCCTTCACGCGAGCAAACTCACCCTCCAGGCTGACCAGCGCGCGTTCGATGGGACCGGCAATCGCGTGCGCGAACGGCGTCGGCTCCATCGCCGCCGCCGTGCGGACAAACAGCTCGTCGCCGAAGATCGAACGCATGCGCGCCAAGGCATTGCTAAGCGCCGATTGCGTTAGGTGCAGTTCTCTGCCGGCCTCAGAGACGTTACGCTGCCGATAGAGCGCGCGAAACTTTGGGAGAAGATTCAGATCGATCGCATTGAGGTCGAGACGGTCGCGCATCCGAATCCAGTCTATCTTCATTGCAATATTAGGACTAGCCCGATTAATCGAGAAGATATTTTCCGAAAATGGGATAAATGCGCGAAGCTGCCTCGCTTAAACGAGCAGCCGATTGGCTGTATAACAGGCGAGAGCTTGCCATCCGAGTAATGCCCAGCTCCCCCTGCTACATCGAGAGGTCGCCAATGCAAGATACGCGCTCTCCTGAACCCCTCACCATCGATCGTCGCGGCTTTGTCGGAGCCGCTGCTGCTGCGATTGCCGCAACCCAGCTCGGCGCCGCGCCCGCGAGCCCGGCGTCAAGCGCGCTCAAGCAAATCCAGGCCGGCGAACTAAACGTTGGCTATGCGGAATCAGGACCGCCCGGCGGCCAAGCCGTGATTCTCCTGCACGGCTGGCCGTACGACATTCACAGCTACACCGACGTCGCCGCGATCTTAGCCTCCCACGGCTACCGCGTCATCGTCCCCTTCCAGCGCGGCTACGGCACGACAACCTTTCTCTCGAGCACCGCCTTGCGCAACGGCCAACAGACGGTCTGTGCGATCGACGTCACCAACCTCATGGACGCACTCAAACTCGAAAGCGCGATCATCGGCGGCTTCGACATCGGCTCGCGCACGGCCGGCGTCGTGGCGGCGCTCTGGCCAAAGCGTTGCAAAGCGCTCGTTTCGGTCAGCGGTTATTTAATTACGAACGTACCGGCGCAAAAGGAGCCGCTTCCGCCCAAGGTCGAGCTGGCATGGTGGTATCAGTTTTATTTCTCAACCCAGCGCGGCGTACTCGGCTACAGCAGGTACCGCTACGATTTCAACAAGCTGATCTGGACGATTGTCTCGCCGAAATGGCACTTTAGCGAAGCCACGTATGCCCGCACCGCACAGTCGTTTCAAAATCCCGATCATGTAGCGATCGTGATCCACAACTACCGCTGGCGACTCGGCCTGGCAAAAGGCGATCCTAAGTACGACAGCTTGGAGACGCAACTCTGGGCGGGGCCCGTCATCACCGTGCCGACCGTCACGATCGCCAGCGACTTCGACGGCCCTAACGCCAGCGGTGCCGCCTACCGAAACAAATTTTCGGGCAAATACGCGCATCGAATCCTTCCGGGCATCGGTCACAACGTGCCCCAAGAAGCGCCGCAGGCCTTTGCCAAGGCCATCGTCGACGCCGACAGTCTTGCGTGACATCCCGCGGCGCGCACTTTCGTCGGACTAGTGTTGGTGACGCCGAGCGATCTCCTCGATCTGGCCCAGCGTAATCCCTGATAAATTCGCATCTTCCGCGCCGGCGACTCGCGCTGCGATGTCTTTGTGCTTCTCGTTCAGATAGGCGAGCAAGTAGCGCGACGCACTGCTTGTGCCGGTCGCATCGCCGACGAGCACGATCGAGGCCGCACTTTTGAGACGTTGTGCGATGCGCTCGTAGAACTCATCGGCCTCGGGGACGCGCTGACCTCGGTAGTCCGCTTCCTTGCGGTGCTCGAGGTGGCGGCGGAAGCCATGCGGATCCTTGGGCTCGAGATGCTCGCGCTCCTCGAGTTTTCCCTCCGAGCCCGCCGTCTCGAAGAAGCGCGCGCGATGGTGGTCGATCAACAACACCGTCATTGCGCAGTCATTCCCGAATTGGGAGCACCTATCCCTAGCCGCAGCGCCGCGGCCACCGCTTCGGTCCGCGTAGACACCTGCAGTTTTGCAAAAGCGGCCGCAACGTGATGATCCACCGTGCGTACCGATCGGCAGAGCCGCTCGGCGATCTCAGAGTTCCTCAAGCCCTGGCACAGCAGGGTCAGGACTTCGAGCTCGCGCTCGGTGAGGTCACAAGGATTCGCTTTGGTTGACGCGCGTTGGCCGCGCGGGACGCCTCGCACCGC
>JASHXG010000076.1 GCA_030043675.1 Vulcanimicrobiota bacterium | reverse complement strand
TACAGCCAATATCACCATATACAATCAGGATGGCGAGACCAGTAACTATCCGACTGGCAACGATAACTGGGGATTAGAGGAAGATGTCGACACGCAGATGGTCTCGGCCGTATGCCCGAAGTGCACGATCTACCTCGTGGAAGCAAACTCAGACTACAGTTCCGACTTGGACGCTGCCGAAGTCGAAGCCGTGAAGCTCGGCGCGCACATCGTGTCGAACAGCTGGGGCGGCGCATGCGGCGGCACGTGCGGCTACGGTTCGGATTTCGACACCTCAGGCGTGACCTATCTCGCGAGCGCCGGCGATGGCGGCTACGGCACCGCTTTCCCGATGCAATTGGACACCGTCGTCGCAGTTGGCGGCACGGTACTCTCGCCATACACCAAGACCAAACGCGGCTGGACCGAGATCGTTTGGCCCGAAACCGGCGGCGGCTGCGCAACCAGCGTCACGCAGCCGAAGTGGCAAGATATTCCCAAAAACGTCTGCACCGGCAATATGCGCAACGACATCGGGGCCCTGGCCCAAAACGCGGCCGAATACGACTCCTACGGCTACGGCGGTTGGCTCACCGTTGACGGCACCAGCATCGCGTCACCCCTGAGTGCCGGCATTTTCGGGCTCGCCGGCAACGCGACCTCGCAGAACGGCGGCGAGACGTTCTGGAAATGGCGGCACGAAAAGACCTCGCATCTCTACCACATCAGCAGCGGAAGCGACGGCTCATGCAGCCCGAAGTACTACTGCACAGACGGAACGCACCCGTTTCATAACCATAAGGAGCGCGACTACGGCGGTCCGACCGGCTGGGGCACGCCCCACGGCATCGGCGCCTTCTAAGTCCTTTCGGTTCGGCGTTCGAAGGGAGGCGGCACTGCCGCCTCCCTTATTCTTCGTCCGGCGGACGAAGGTCGTCGGGCCGGCGGAGAAAGAACCGCCAGCCGTAGGGTGCCGCAATCGGCACGAACTTGCGCGGAGGTTGGCTGAAATCAAGGCAGTCGTACGCGGGCGAGTTCGCGCGGCGATCGGCCGCGGACAACCGGTCGAGCCCGAAGATGTTCTCGGCGAACTTCAGAACGCTGGCGGTCTCGTACTGCACGTGCGAAACGTGATCGTGCTTCGCGTAAGGAGAGATCACCAACAGCGGGACGCGAAAACCGAGGCTGTCGTAGTCTTGATACGGCGGCGGCACGTGGTCGTAGAGACCGCCCCAATCGTCCCACTGCACGAAGATGACCGTCGAGTCCCAGAACTTGCTCTTGCCGACGGTGTTGACGAGCGCGGCCACCCACGACGGACCAAACCCGCCGCCGCAGTTGACGTGATCGGAGTCGAAGCACTCCGGCGTGATCCACGTAAAGTTCGCCAGCTCTCCCTTGCGCACGTCGGTGAGAAATTTGCTCTGCGGGACACAGCAGAGTACGTTGCGCTTCCAATCTCGGCCATAGTAGATGTGTCGAACCGCCTGATAGCCCGACCAATAACTTCCGGCATCGCTTGACACGCTGCCGTACCGGCTGGTGTAGAAGCGCCACGAGAGCCCGTGGTTGTCGAGCTCGTCGCCGAGCGTCTTATAGTCGAAGCAGGCCTCCTGTTGGCGGCCCAGCGTACGCTGCTGGGTGAGCGTGTAAACAAGATCGCTCGGACCGCCGGGACAGCCCCATAGCCCGTCGGGAAGATTTACGCTCGAGTGCGCCTGCGCCGCGATGATATATTGATGCGCAACGAAGCTCTCGTCGAGCTGCGATTGGAACATCCGGTCGGCCAGCACCCACTCGTGCGCCATATCGAAATACGGCTTTGATTCATTGTGCGGCACGTAAACGTACTCGGGATTCGGAGGGCCGTCGTATGTCGCTTCGCGGTTGAACCCGTCCATGCGGCAGTCGGTCCCAGGGAGTTCGCCGGTCCCGTGGCACGCGGCGAACATCGCCGCGTCGGAGTGGTCGATGACGTATTGCCTCGCCAGGCTCACCGGCTTGAGCGTAATGGTCTCGCCCTTGGAGTTCTTTCCGCTCGACACCGTATCCGCGCCCGGATAGCCGTGGAAGAGATTGTCGAAGCTGCGATTCTCCTGAACGATGTAAACGATGTGTTTGATTTTGCCCGCACCGCTCGCATTGATCGCGGCGAGCACTTCGGTTTCGCTCGCTGCGGGTATCGTCGATGGCGGCGCTCCGAACGAGCACGCCGACAACGCGACCGCGAGCGCAAGCAAGGCCTGTCTCATGCGCGATTTGCTATGCGGTCGCCGCCGCACTTCCTTCACTCGGTGTCGGGAATGCGGCCGTCGTTTGCTTGGTGCAGAATGAAGTTCGAGCTGGTGGGCGCTTGGATCGGCACGAGGGCCGGCAGCGTTTAATGACTGAGGTTAAAGTTACCGCCCGTTCACGGCCGATAGTTCGCTACGGTGACGGCGCCCACTAATCCGGTCTCGACCGTTGCGATCGGCTCGCCGCCGGCGGGATAAGCCCAGACGTGTACTCCCGCTTCGCTTCCGGCGCTTCCGGAGTAGACCTTGCCGTTCTCAATCCAGCTCCCGGCGGCATCACTCACGCCACCGAGCACAACACTGCCTTTCTCGGTTCCGCTCGATCCTGAGATCGCAAAACGATAGATGGTATCGCTGTCCTGATCTTCGACGGTCACGTACGTTCCGTCGTATTGAACCTGGCCGGGAAAGCCAATCGACTGGTTGAGCGAAATGCTCTTCATCGAAGTGCTGCCGTGCGGCAACTCGCAGAACCCGAACGCGCCGTCCGAATTCTCCCCGTCGACGAACAGGTTGCCCTTGTTGTCATAGCCGAGGAAGTAGTATCGGGAGAGCACCGCGCAAGTGAAGGCGGTCGGGATTCCCGCAGAATGCGCGTAGACGGCGACGCTGCCCTCACCGTCGCTGGTACTGATGATGTTCGAGACCGCCACGTTTCGAGTCGTCTTATCAATGGAGCAACTCGCTGGATACGCGCCCGCATCGGACAGCGCTTTCAGCGGCCTGGTAGCGCCGGCGTTATACAGGAGAACGTTTGATTCGTCCGGCATGGTGATCGCGACGCGAGGACCGTCGCTGCACGCGCCTCCGGGCGCTCCCTCGAGGCCGGTTAGCGAGCCGAAGAGCTTACCCGATGGAAGATGGTACATGTCGACGGCGTCCGCGACGCCATCGGTGACGTAGAGCAGCTCGCGCTCGCGCGCATCGGCGAAAACGGACGCGGATTGAGCGGAGCGCGCGCCGTCGCCGAGAGTCGCGCCGGCGGGCGCCAAGGCGGGTTGAGCGTTGCCGCAGCCGGCAAGGATGGCAGCCGTACCAAGAACACCCGCAGCGCGGCCAATCGAGCTCCAACGCTTCATCGCGCGTTCCTCCATCACATCGCGTCGGAGCGAAGGAATTCGCCTAAGGCGACTCGCCCGCCTCTTACGCGTAACACAAAAGAAGCGGGCTCGCCGTGGCGAGCCCGCTCGACAGAAGGGGAAGCGCGATGCTTACCTCTTCTTCTCGGCCACCACAGCTCCGATCGGCTCCCCTAAGCCGGTGATGGTCTTGAGGGGCGAGCCGCCGGCCGGGTAGGCGAAGATGAACTCTTCTGCGTCTCCGGCACCGCCGCAGTAGACCTTGTTGCTTTGGATCCAGAACTGATCGCAGTCGTCGATGTCTGAGAGTACCGTGCTCCGTTTCTCGGTTCCGCTCGATCCCGAAATCGCGTAGCCGTAGAGCGTCTCAGCGTCCTGATCGCCGACGACGATGTACGTCCCGTCCCATTGAACGCCGCCCGGGAACTCGGGAATCTCGTTGAGCGAGATGCTCTTCATCGTGGTGCTGCCGCTCGGCAGTTCGCAGAAGCCGAAGCTACCTTCCTCGCTCTTACCGTCGACGAACAGGTTGCCCTTGTCGTCGTAGCCGGAGAAGTAGTACTCGTAGAGGTTCGAGCAGGTGTAGCTGGTCGGCGTGCCGGTGGCGTTCGCGTAGACGTCGAGGCTGCCCTCACCGCCGCCGGTATTGAAGATGTTGGTCACCGCGAGATCGCCGGACGTCTTATCATACGCGCAGCCGACCGGGTATTCGCCGGAATCGCTGACGGTTCCGATCGACGACGTGCCGCCGGCCGCGTACTCGAGGACGTCCGATTCGCCGGTGTTCGTGACCCACCAGTCCTTACCGTTGGTGCACTCGCCTTGCGGCTCGTCGAAACCGGTGATCTCTCCGATCTCCTTGGCGGCTGGGAGGCCGTAGCCGAACACTGCGTCATAGTCGTCGTCGGCGACGTAGAGAATCTTTTTCTTCTTCTTGTGACGGTCGGGCGCGATCCACGATTGGCGGGTGTCGGGGTGCAGATTCCGCTGGATTGCGACGTGGGCCGTGCTTGTTAACGCGCGAATAGCCTCCGGGCTCATCTGCGAGGGATTGGCTCCAGTCCCACTTAGGCCCGATTGCGATCCGCTGCAGCCGGCGAGAATCCCGACTGCGGCAAAAATGCCCAAGATAAACTTGGACGCATTAGAGATTTTCATCAGCGAGATTTGCTCCATTTCCTTTCATGAAAGGGATGGTCTTGTCCAGGCTCGTCCAATGAGCCCGGCGAGAGGACCACGTTGGCTCAGTTATCCTCCAAGTGCAGGCGAAACAGCCCTCCTCCAAACACGGCAAGGCACCTTATAACTGAGTTGCCGAGGGTATTTGCGGACCAACCGCTCGCACCTGCCAATTCAGACGGCCAAAGCAGCAGCTTGGATGATTGGCTCCCGCCAAGCGTAGGCTCGTCTACCTATTCACGCGACCACGTACGCGCTCGCGTTCGTTGCCAGGAGATCATGCTGCAACGCCCAAATGGTCGCTCGACCGCTTAGAGGAGTCGGATGAGCGCTTCCGCGAGACGTGCAGCGATCTTCGCGTGCACGCTTTCCCTGGTTGCTTGCAGCGCGAGCGGTTCAAGCATGCCCGAAGCGCTGCCAAGCGCGTCGGGATCGCTCTCTGCGCGAGCCGCGGCTAGCCCGATTCGGCACGTCGTTTTCATCCTTCAAGAGAATCGCTCGTTCAACAATCTCTTCATGGGATATCCGGGCGCTACGACTCGAGCCTTCGGGTACGACGGTAACGGCGATCGCATTCGGTTGCACGTGCAGGATCTCGCGACCATCTGGGACATCGATCATTCCTCGCGCGCCTTCTTCTCCGCTTGCGACGGAACGGGGAAACTTCCGGGCACGCACTGCAAGATGGACGGCTGGAATTCGGAGTCGGCAGGCTTCGGCGCTCCCAAGGACTTCGCGTATGCTTACACACCCAGATCCGAGGTCGCGCCGTACTGGCAGATTGCCAAAGAGTACGTGCTTGCCGATCGCACCTTCGCCTCGAATCTCGACGGCAGCTTCATCGCGCACCAGTACAGCGTCGCCGCGTACGCCGCGCGCGGCGTGGATTTTCCGGTTGGCGCTTGGGGGTGCGAGGGCGGTTCGCAAGATACCCTGGCGACGCTGACCGACGAGCGCACGTACGGTCCCAGCATCGTCGCCTGCCTCGACGATCCCACCCTCGCCGGCGAGGCGGATCGCGCCGGGATAAGCTGGCGATTCTACACGGGCGCGATCAACCACGATGGTGGGCTGTGGTCGTCGTATCAAGCCGATCGACGCATTTATGAAGGTCCCGATTGGAAGGCCGATGTCGTCAATCCGCCCTCGCGGTTTCTCACCGACGTCGCGGCGGGAAAGATGGCCGACGTCACTTGGATCTCGCCGACCTACGAAAACTCCGATCACCCCGGCTTGAACGCGAGCGGGGGCCCGGCTTGGGTGGCCTCGCTGGTAGACGCGATCGGCGAGAGCAAGTTCTGGAAGACGACCGCGATCTTCGTCCTGTGGGACGACTGGGGCGGCTGGTTCGATCCGGTTAAACCGGTCTATGTCGATTACGACGGCCTGGGGTTTCGCGTACCGCTGCTCATCGTTTCCCCGTATGCGCGACGCGGATACGTAAGCCACGTCCAGTATGAAACGGCCAGCGTGCTGCGCTTTATCGAAGATACGTTCGGGCTCGCTCCGCTGGCGGCAGCCGACGCGCGCGCGAACGATCCGGCAAGCGACGCCTTCGAATTCCATCGGCCGCCGCGCCCGTTTAAGATGATCGAAGGGTCGAGGCCGGCCGGCTTTTGGATTCAGCAGGATCGCCAAACGCGCTTCTTGCGCGGCAGACCGCCGGCAATCTTCGGCGACGACTAGGTCTCTCGAGAGAAAAGAGGGCGGGGCTGCCGGCTCGTGAGCCGGCCGTCCCGCCCGTACATTGCGTTCCTACGCCCGTAGAAGCGTCGGCGCTATCGCGCTCGCCCTACTGCTTGGACGCCGGGTTGAAGGCAGCGCCCTCGACTTCCAACGATGCCGAGAGGCCGCTGGTGATGCTGTATTCGTAGGTCAGGCTCTTCGATGTGTAGTTGTAAACGTCGAGCGCGCCGGCGGCGAAGTCGCCCGCGATGAACTTGCTCGACCGCTTGTCAAGATGGCCGAAGACCGATTCGCCGTGCAGCGTCAGTGGGCCGCTGACGAGCTTGCAGGTCGGATTGCAGCCTGAATAGACGTACACCGAGTCGCCATCCAGGTCAACGCTGACCAAGTTGCCGTCTTTGTCGATGTCCAATCCGCCGTACGACGAGTTTTCGAAGCCGGTCGTGGCTTCGCCCGAACCCGTGCAGCCGGCGAAATAGGTCAGCGTTGCCTCATCGTCTTCGTTGACCGCGTCGCCCCAGCAGTCGCCGTTCTTGTCGATCGCGACGCCGGCGAGCTCGTAGATATTCGAGTTCGTGAGATTCGCCGTGCAACCGCCTTTGAGCGTGCAGACCGTGATGCTGGCGGGAGCATCGTCCTCGTCGAAGATGTTGCCGACGACGATCGTCCCGGTCGCCGCGTCGAGAGAGGCAGCGTCGGCCGCCTGACCGTACGAGTCGGTGATCGTTCCGAGCAATTTTCCGCACATGCCCGGGCCTGAGTACACCTCAAGACCGTCGAACGCGTCGGGAACCATCAGGTCGCCCTCTTTGTCGGTGGCGATGTCGTTGACCGAGTCCACGCCTTCGACAGCGCATTTATAACTGTTATTTTTCTTGTCCGAGCCGCGATAACCATAGATGTTCGTGCCTTCGAATTCGCTGCCATAGATGCCCTTCAAGTTTTTCGATGCAGGGACAATGCCACCATGGAAGGCGGCTCGTGCCTTCGCCAGAAGGGAATCGGGCACGACGTTGACGGCTTTGCCGTGGCCGGCCCCGCGGATGGTCGACGGATTCATTCCCGAAGACGGGGCCATCCCCGCCTGCGATCCGCTGCAGCCGGCGAGTATCCCGGCCGCTGCTACAATGCCCAAGATATACTTGGACGCATCAGAGATTTTCATCAGAAAGATTCGCTCCATTTCCTTTCATGAAAGGTATGGTCTTGTTCGGGCTCGTCCAATGAGCCCGATGAGAGGACCACGTTTTCGCTCAGTTATCCTCCAAGTGTAGGCGGAACAGCCCTCCTCCAACACGGCAAGGCACCTTGTAGGCAAGGCATCTTATAACTGAAGTGACGCCAATTTTGCTGAGCGGCAGCTTGCACCTGCCAACGCAGGCTAGCTCCCTCTCCGGGCGGTCGCCCCTCGGGTGGGCAATCTATTCGTGCGAGCGCGGGCTGTAGGCAGCGCCTTCGACGTCCAGCGAGGCTTCCAGGCCATTGGTGATGCTGTACAGATAGGTGATGCCGCTCGGGGCATAGCTGTAGACGTCGATCCCGCCTTCGGTGTACGAGGCGACTGCGAGCTCATTGGATTGCTTGTTCAAGTGACCAAAGATGGCGGGGTTTTCGAGCGCGAATGGACCGCCGACCAGCGTGCAGGCCGGATTGCAGCCCGAATAGACGTAGACGTTGCCGTCGGCCGCGCTGATGCTGACCAAATTGCCGGCGCTATCGATGTCCAAGCCGCCCAGATCCGCGTTTTGGAAACCGGTTGCGACTTGGCCGGCCCCGGCGCAGCTTGCGAAATAGACGAGAGCCGGACCACCGCTCGCCATCATCGAGTCGGCCCAGCAGTCGCCGGCGGTATCCATCGCCACGCCGCCGACCATGTACATGCTCGCGTTCGTCAGGTTGACCGAACACGTTCCCTTCTTCTTGGAGACGCGGCAAACCGAAAGGCTTCCCGCTGCGCCCTTGATGTCGAAGATGTTGGCCACGACGAAACTCTGCTTGAGCGCGTTGGGGCCGGCGGCATCGGATGGCTGCCCGTATGGATCCGTCACGGTTGCCGCCAGCGCTCCGCACCTCGCCGGTCCCTTGTACACGAGAATCGTGTGGCTCGCGCCGTCTGGAACGATCAAGTCTCGCACGCCGTCGACGGCCACGTCGTTGACGCTCTGGACGCGGCTGACGGTGCACGTGTCCGGACCGTTGTTCTCGTTCTGATACGGATAGCCGTAGACGTCGGTCCCCAAGAACTCGCTTGCGTAAAGACCCTTACGCTGGGGCGGCGTCGCTTCGCGCCCGGTAAAATGCGGCCTGACGTGCGCGCCGAGCCGGCCCGTAACCAAGGTTGCCGGACTCGACCACACCGGAGCGATTCCGGTCCGGCCGCCGCGCGCGTCGGCGGGCGTGCCCGGCGAGGTAAGGTTGGCGGAACAGCCCGCCAACAAGAGTGCTGCGATGGTGCGTTTCATTCGGTATCCACCGGAAGATACGACGGCGGCTGATGCTCGAAGTAATCGCGCGAGAGGTTCACGGGAATCGCTTTGAATTTATGCGGCTTCTGCGTGAAGTCGAAGCAATCGATGATGCTGGTGGCGCGAGTATCGGTCGTTCCCAGCTGTCCCAGGCCCCAGTTGTTTTCGATGAACTTGAGAATGCTGCCGAACTCGTACTGCGTGTGCGAGATGTAGCCGCCGCCCGTCGTGCCCTGCACCGTGTACGGCGAGACGACCAGCATGGGAACGCGAAAGCCCAGTCCGCCGTATGAGTCGAAGAATGGCGGCGGCACGTTGTCGTAGAAGCCGCCCCAGTCGTCCCAGACGACGATGATCGCGGTGCTTTTCCAGTACGGACTCTCCCCGATCGCGTTAATCACGTTGGCGACCCAGTCCGGCCCGGTATCCGACTTTCCATTTCCGGGATGGTCCGAGTTGACGGCATCGGGCACCACCCAGGAGACCGCCGGGAGCTTCCGATCGGCGATGTCGGTGAAGATGAGTTTCTCCGATCGCGTCACGTTCGTCATCCATTCCGGTCCGTAGCGCACGACCTTGATCGCATCGAAGGCGCTCCACAACGCGCCGGCCGACCCGACTTTGGCGGGCGGCGCGTAGTATTTCCACGAAACGCTCTTGCCGTCGAGCAGATCGCGCAGCGTGGGATATGAGTAACAGGGAAACGGGCCCTTCGCGATCCGCTTGAAGTACATATACGGCGGAATCCCCGAATAGATGACCTCCAGCAGCGGCGCCGTGGTGCCGGGAGGCGCGTCACATCCCCACGGTATCGTGGAGGGAAAATCGACGACGCTCTCATAACCGTTGATCGACGTCCCGCCCGCGATGAGATCTTGGTGAGCGGTAAAGCTCCCGCTGCCCTGCGTTTGGAACATATGGTCGGCGAGTACGTACTGCCGCGCAATCTCCCAGTACGGCGCGATCTCCGCCGGATTCACGTACTGATAGGGCTTCGTGCCGGCCTTCCCGGGGCAGTTATCGCTGCCGCCTTCCAAGTCGAAGCCGTCCATCTTTCCGCCATCGTAGTCCTGCAGGAAGCCGCGCCGCGAGTGCCCGAGATCGCACGGATAGGCGAGGTTGACCTCCTGCAGCGGCACGGTCACGTCCCCGCTGCCGGTCTCCTCCTCTCCGCTGGTCGCGCCGTCGGCGCCCGGAAAAGTCGCGAAGAAATCGTCGAAGCTCCGGTTCTCCTGAATCATCAAAACGACGTGCTCGAAGTGGCCCGCGGAACTGCTGGAAGCGGGGCCGAGCACGGCCGGCAAGGCTGACCCGCGCGCGCCGCCGGCCGAGCTCGCAGCACTTCCGCCCGCGCAGCCGTTGAGCGCGAGTGCCGCGGCGAGCGCGACGGGCGGGAGGCGATGGCTCACAGGTCGGTGTCGACCGGCAGATAGG
>JASHXG010000075.1 GCA_030043675.1 Vulcanimicrobiota bacterium | reverse complement strand
GGGGCTGGGCGAAACGTCGACCAAGAGCATTCGCTCGGATCGGCTCGAGGGCGTCATCTTCGCCGGCAATCAGTCGCGCAAGCCGCTCGGTCTCTCGGAAGTCTCCATTCTCTTCGACAACGCCGACGGCCGATTGCCGATCGAGTACGGCGAGGTCGAGATCACGCGCCGAGCCTATCGCGCGGGCGAGAGCGAGTTCTTCATCAACCGTAACCAGGTACGTCTGCGCGACGTCCTCGATCTGCTCATGGGGACGGGCTTGGGTCCCGGCTCGTACGCTATCGTCTCGCAAGGGCAAATCGACGCGATTCTCGCCAGCAAACCCACCGAACGGCGGGCGCTCTTCGAAGAAACCGCCGGAATCAGCAAATTCCTGGCGCGCAAACACGAATCGATGCGCCGGCTCGAACAGACCGAACAGAACGCGATTCGCATCAGCGACCTGATCGCGGAGCTGGAGCGGCGCATTCCCGAGCTCGACACGCAGGTGCGGCGCGCCAAGCGCTATCGCCGAGTGAGCGCGCGCAGCCGCGATCTCGAAATTCTCAGCTACCTGCGCGCCAGCGCCTCGCGTCGCGCCGAACGCGCGGCGCTCCGCACCGATTTGACCAAGCACGAGGAACTGCGAACCCTCGCTGTCGCGAAGGTGGCGTCGCTCGGCGCGCAACTGGCGACGCTTCGCACCCAAGTCTACCGCGGCGAGCTGCAGTTGGAAGAGCTGCGTTCGCAGACGCAGAGCGAGCGCGATTCGCTGGCGCGTCTCGAGGCCGACTACGCCGCTGCACTGGCGCGGCGCGAAGCGCTCGAGCGTCAGTCGACGCAAACCTCGCAAGATGCCGCGCGCGTCGAGCAAGAGCGCGAATCGCTCGCCTCGGCGATCGACGGTTTGGAGGGACGGCTCGCGCCGCTCACCGGCGAGACCGATGCGGCGCGCGAGCGCGAGCTCGGTGCGCAGGCGGCATTGGCTGCGGCGCGTGCGCAGCTCGATGCCATCTTCACCCAGCTACGTGAAGTTGAATCCGCAGCCGCAGCGCTGGCCGCGCAGAAAGCCGAGCGGCGCGTTCTGGCCGAAAGTGCGCGCAGCGAAGCCGAGCGGCTCGATCGCGAAACGCAGGGCGCGCGCGAACGCGCCGAACAGGCGGAGATCGCCGCCGGCGGGGCATCGCACCGTTACGGCGAGCGCAGCGGCAAGC
This sequence comes from Vulcanimicrobiota bacterium, assembly GCA_030043675.1. Classification (GTDB taxonomy): domain Bacteria; phylum Vulcanimicrobiota; class Vulcanimicrobiia; order Vulcanimicrobiales; family Vulcanimicrobiaceae; genus Cybelea. Next base: position 11,539 of record JASHXG010000075.1, on the reverse strand, counting down.
TCGCGCTGGCCGAAGAGCAGCTGCTCGACGCGCGCGGACGCGTCGAGGATGCCGAACGCGAAATCGCGCTGGTCCAAGAGGATCTGGCCCGGGCGCAAGCCGCCTATCGCGACCAATCGGGTGAGGTGAAAGCCGCCGAGTCGCGTCTCCATACGATCGAGGAGCTCGAGAACTCTCTCGAAGGGCACGTGCCCGGCACGCGCGCCATCGTCGAAGCCTGGCAACGCGGCGAGCTGCGCGGCATCGAGGGCATCGTTTCGAACTTGATCACGACCGAGCAGCGCTATGCGCGCGCGATGGACGTCGCGTTCGGCGCGCGCCTCTCGAACGTCGTTACTCAGAGTTCCGAGGACGCCGAGCGCGGAATAGAGTTTCTCAACCGCCGGGAGGCCGGCCGCGCCACCTTCCTCCCGCTCGACACGCTCGGCGACCGCAAAGGCCGCGAGCTCTCACCCGAGCTGGCCGGCGTGCCGGGCGTCATCGGCTATGCACACACGCTCGTGCAAACGGCGCCGCAATATCAGGGTGTCGTCAACTTCTTGATCGGCAACGTGCTGATCGTCGACGAGTTGCGGACCGGAATCGAGCTGGTGCGCGCGCGCGGTCTGCGCGATACGATCGTGACGCTGGGCGGCGAGCAGATCAGCGGCGGCGGCGCGATCACCGGAGGACGCTTCCAGCGCGAGCGCTCGATTCTCTCGCGGCGCTTTCAAGCGCAGAGCTTGCGCGAGGCGCTGGTTGCCATGCGCGCCAAGCTGGACGAAAGCGAACGCGCGCTGATCGCCGCGGACGCACAAGCCCAGAGCTCCATCGAAAAACGCGATAGTGCCCGTGAGCTGTTGAGCCGTACGGAGTCGCAGCTGGTCGGACTGCGCGCCGAGACCGACGCGATCCGCGGTGAGGTCGAGCGCATGCGCGGCGAGCTCGAAGCTGCGCGTGCGGCCCTTGGGGAACTGATCGCGCAGGCGCGCCAATCGCGCGAGCTCGTACGCGAATACTCAGGAGAAGAACCGGCCGCGGCCCGCAGCGATGCCGAACGCGAACGGCTCGAGGCACAGCTCGCTCGAGCGCGCGATGAGATCGGCGCAGCCGAGGCCGAACAACAAAGCGCGAGCGCGCGCGCCGCGGATTTGCGCGAACGTGTGGCGGCGCTCGCGGCCGAACGCGACGCGACCCGCGCGCGCCTGAGCATGTTGGATCAGGATAGCGAGCGCGCCGGATCGGCACGCGAGGAAGTCCTCGCCGAGATCTCATCGCTGGTCGCGCGAACGCGAACCTCGCATGCGCACCTCGAGGGGCTCAAACAGGGCGTGAGCCGCTTGGACGAGCAGGTCGACGGGGCCCGGCGCGCGCGTGAAGAGCTGGTGAACTCGCAGTCGCGGCTCGAATCGGATCTGCATGTAGCCGAACAGGAAGAACGCGAGGCGACGGCCAGCGGCGAGCGCCACCGCGTGCGTCAGGCCGAGATCGAAGCCGAGCTGGGCATGCTGGTCTCGCAGTTCGCCCAGAATCCCGCCACCGACGAAGAGTGCCGCGACGTCGAGACCCGTTACGCCGATGCAGCCGACAGCGTCACCGAAGAGCTACCCCGCTTGCGCGAAGACTTGGCGCGCCTGCAATCCAATCTCAACCTCAACGCCGAGGCCGAGCGCAACGAAGTCGCCGAGCGCGAAGCGTTCCTGCGCGCGCAGTTGGCGGATCTCGCCACGGCGCGTGAAACGCTGCTCGAGTCGATTCGCGAGATCGAACGCGAAACGCAGGTGCAGTTCAACGAAACGTTCGAGCGCGTTGCGCAGGCCTTTACGCAGATGTACGGACGGCTCTTTTCGGGCGGCCAGGCCAAGATGTGGCAAACCGATCCCGACAACCTATCCGAGACCGGAATCGAGCTGGCGGTCCAACCGCCGGGCAAAAAGCAAATGCCGCTCGCAGCGCTCTCCGGCGGCGAACGCGCGATGACCGCTGCCGCCTTGATCTTCGCATTGATCGAGATCAAACCGGCGCCGTTCTACCTGCTCGACGAGGTCGATGCGTCGCTCGACGATGCCAACATCGATCGCTTCTCCGAGATGGTGCGCGAGTTCGCGGCGCACTCGCAAATGATCTTGGTCACGCATAACAAGCGCACGATGGAGATGGCCGATCGGATCTACGGCGTCACGATGAGCGAGCCCGGCGTGAGCACGATCATCTCCGCCGAGCTGACGCCTGCGGAGCTGGTTAGTGCCTAGGGCGGCGCTCTTTTCGGTCTCGGACAAAACCGGCATTGCCGAACTCGCGGCTCTACTGCACGAGCGCGGCGATGCGATCTACGCGACGACGGGAACGCGCAGCTTTCTGGAAGATCGCGGCATTCCGGCCCGGGACGTCAGTGACGTCACCGGATTTCCGTCGCTCTTCGGCGGCCGAGTGAAGACGTTGCACCCGAAGGTCTTTGGGGCGTTGCTCTACGATCGCGGCGACGCCGAGCAACGGGCGCAGGCGCGGGAGCAGCAGATTCCCGAGATCGCGACCGTCGTCGTCAATCTCTATCCCTTCGAGGCGACGGTCGCGCAGCCCGGCACCACCCTCAGCGAAGCGATCGAACAGATCGACATCGGCGGCGTCGCGCTGTTGCGCGCGGCTGCGAAGAACTTCGCGCACGTCGCGGTCCTGACGGATGCATCGCAGTACGACGCGTACCGCGAAGCCCTGCAAGCCGGAAACGTCCCGCTCGCGCTCCGCCGCAAGTTTGCGGTTGCGGCCTTCGAGCGCACCGCCGCCTACGATAACGCGATTTCGCACTACCTCGCGGCCGCGGGCGAAGTCTTGCCCAGCGCGCTGCCCGGCGCGCTGGCGCTGGCGGTACCATTGGCCAAACGGCTGCGCTACGGAACGAATCCACAAGAGCGCGCCGCGTTTTACCTCGCCGCCCCGGAACGGCTGCCCGACCAGCTTCACGGTAAGGCGCTCTCCTACAACAACCTGCTCGATCTCGACGCGGCCTTGCGGCTGCTCTCGCGCGCGTCGCTGGGCAGCGAGTTCGGGGTCGAAGGCGCCCGCTTCGTCCGCGCGGCCGTCGTGAAACACACCGTGCCGTGCGGTGTCGCGCAGCGTTCGCGCGTCGGACTGGCGGTGCGCGACGCGCTGCACGCCGATGCGGTTTCGGCCTTTGGCGGCATCGTCGCGAGCGATGCGCCGGTCGATCGCGACGCGGCCGAATCGTTGGCCGAGTTCTTTCTCGAGATCGTGGCCGCGCCCGAGTTCGAGCCGGATGCGCTCGAGCTTTTGCGCAAGAAAAAGAACCTGCGCATCATGCGGTTCCCGCTGTTTCTGCCGGATCAACTGGCCCGCGAGCTGCGCCTGCGCAGTGCCCTGGGCGGCGTGTTGGCCGAAGACGAGGATCCGTCCGCACCGCCCGAGCAGTGGCGTGTCGTGAGCCGGCGCCAACCGACGCCGCGGGAATGGCACGATCTGGCCTTTGCTTGGGACGTCGTGCGGCACGTGAAGAGCAATGGCATCGTGATCGTCCGCGACGGTGTCACGCGCGGCATCTGCGCCGGTCAGACCAATCGCGTCGGCGCGGTTCAGATCGCGGCGCAGCGGGCCGGCGAAGGGGCTCGGGGCGCGGCCTGCGCGAGCGACGGTTTCTTCACCTTTGCCGACGGCCTCGAAGCCGCGGTCGAGGGCGGCTGCACCGCAATCATCGCGCCGCACGGCTCGATCCGCGACGCGAAAGTCGTCGAGGCCGCAGACCGGCTCGACGCGGCGCTGGTCTTCTCGTCGTACCGCTATTTTTTGCATTAGCGCCGGGCGTTTGGGGGGCGCGAGCGACGGGTAGCTGGTGGGCATGCCGCGCTTCTTGCACACCTCGATTTTCGTCAATGACATGAAGGAGTCGATCGACTTCTATACCGGCAAGCTCGGACTGAAGCTGCTCGACGGTCCTTACCACTATCCGGGCAATGCCGACATGGCTTTCGTCGGGAAAGACTGGAACTCGTATATCGAGCTCGTCTATGATCTCGAGGAGCATCCGCCGTACGAGATCGGCAATCGGTACGAACACCTTGCGCTCGAGGTCGATGGTGACTTACGCAACTACGTCGACGCGATCAAAGCAAAAGGCGTGACGATCCTCAAAGACGTCTATAAGTCGCCCAGCGGCACGCGCGCGATCGCCTTCGTGCAAGATCCTAACGGCATCCCGGTCGAGCTGCTCGAACCGCGCAAAGCCGAAAATTTGTCTTAGCTTGAAATCGCCGGATCGCAACCGGCGCGTTATACCGTTTTACGGATAACGTTCTTTGCGTCGCTGGTAGACCGACCGCACTACTCCCTTCTTCGTGCGAGTGAGGTCGAGAAGGTCAAAAGCGTGCGACGACGGCGCGCCCGGCGCGTACATCGGAATTCCCGCTCCAATCGCGACCGGAACGATCGACATTTCGATTGAGTCGACTTCGCCGGCGGCAAGAAACGCGCCCATAACCTTGCCGCCGCCAAGGATCCACGTGTCGCCCTCGAGCGCGCGCAACTCTCGAGCGAAAGCAGGGATATCGTCGACGGCCCTGGTTTCTAACCGGCACAACGGCCGCTCAATCGGTCGATGCGTCAGGACGATGCGGCGCTTATTGTCCTGGTATGGCCAGTTACCTAAGTCTTCTGCAAACTTGTAGGTGCCGCGCCCAAGAACGATCGTTTCGACGGTCGAGTAGAATTGCTCGTAACGGTCCCCGGCGTCGTCCTCGTGGAATGCGTCTAGGTAACCGACGCCACCGCCGGGATCGGCGATGTATCCGTCGAGCGATGCGGCGAAGAACAAGCGAATCTTACCCAACGTATACTACCTCGTACGGAAGGCTGCAGGTCGGCGCGCACCCAACGTTGGCGGCTGTCGAAGTGCAGCGCTATTTGATCGGTAACGGCCGCGGCGGGATCGGAGCCGAGTGGACGATCGACGTCGTCGTGCGCCCATGCGGCGTAAAGCGATCGAGAATTCCTTCGAGCTCGTCGACGCTTCGCAGATAGAGCCGCATAAAGAAGCAGTCTTCACCCGTAATTCGGTAGCATTCGGTTATCTCGGGAATCTGGCGCGCGAGTTCGGGAATAACGTGGAGGTTGCGGCTCTGGGGACTCACCCGGACGATCGCGCCGATCGTGTAGCCGAGCGCACGAGGATTCACTTCGGCGCGGTAGCTAACGACGCCGCGCTCCTCGAGCCTGCGGAGACGGTCGGCGACCGCCGGCGCCGATAGGCCGATCTGACGGCTGAGATCGGTCAGCCGAAGCCGAGCATCGCGCTGAAGCGCCAAGAGGAGTTCCCGATCGATCTCATCCAGCGGTTCGAAGGTAAACCGCTTAGATTTCTTTTGTTTATCAGGAGCTCTAGCCACAGAGGTTAGCATTCGACATTCAAATGGGCGGTCATCCTTTGTATGATGCCGTCATGGCCGGCAGGTCGAATTCCCTCCTGGCCCGGGTCCCGGCCCCGGGACTCTTCATCGTGAGCGCGCTCTTTCATTATCTCGGCCCCTCGTTCGCGGTGCTGCTCTTCTCGAACGTCAGCGCGCTCGGCGTAGCATTTCTGCGCATCTGGAGCGCAGCCGTCGCATTCGCTATCTGGAGACGGCCATGGCGCGTCGACTTGCGACCCGATCGCTCACCGGCGCTTTGGTTGCTCGGCGTCGTTCTAGCCGCGATGAATTCGGTGTTCTACCTTGCGATCGCGCGGCTGCCGCTCTCCACGGTCGGCGCGATCGAATTTCTCGGTACGGTTCTCCTGGCTGCATACGGTTTGCGTACCGCCCGCAACTTTGCGGCACTGGTGCTCGCGGCAGTCGGAGTCGCTGCAATTACCGAAATCAGGCTTTCGGGAAACGCACTCGGCTTTGGGTTCGCGTTCGCAAACTGCCTGCTCTTCATGTCGTACGTGGTCCTGGGACATCGCGTTGCGCAAACCGGAACCGGCGTCGATCAACTTGCGGCGGCGATGCTCGTGGCGGCGGCGGCAATCGTGCCCATCGGCCTACCGTCGGCCCTGCCGGCCTTGACGCGGCCCCAGCTCCTCCTAGCGGCCGCCGGCGTAGGTGTCTGCTCGTCCGTGATTCCGTATGTAACCGATCAGCTCGCCATGGCGCGCCTCTCTAGGGCGAGCTTCGCGCTGATGCTCGCGCTGCTCCCCGTCGTCGCAACTGTCGTCGGAACGATCGTGCTTCGGCAGATTCCCACGAGTCAGGACATATTGGGGATCGCGCTCGTTTCAGCCGGGGTTGCGTTGCATCGACAGGAAGCCACGTGAAGTTCACTTCCCTGGGAGCTTCAGGCCTACAGGTCTCACGCATCTGCCTGGGTATGATGAGCTACGGCGATCGCGCCGAACGAGAATGGCACCTGGACGAGCCGGAGGCCGAGCCGATCGTGCGGCGCGCCGTGGAAGCCGGCGTCATGTTCTTCGATACTGCAGACATGTATTCGTCCGGCCAAACCGAGGAGATCACAGGGCGCCTTCTGCGCAAGTTTTTTATGGAGCGCGACTCGTACGTACTCGCGACAAAGGTCTACTTTCCGATGGGCCCATCTCCCAACGAGCGCGGCCTCTCGCGCAAGCACATTCTGAGCGCGATCGATGCCTCGCTCCGGCGGCTGCAGCTCGATTACGTCGATCTGTATCAAATCCATCGCTGGGATTACGAAACGCCGATCGAGGAAACGATGGCCGCGCTCGATGCGGTCGTCACCGCCGGAAAGGCCCGCTACGTCGGCGCGTCCAGCATGTACGCTTGGCAGTTTGCCAAAGCGCAGTACGCGGCCGAGAACTTGGGTGGCACGAAGTTCGTTGCCATGCAGAACCATTACAACTTGGCCTATCGCGAGGAGGAGCGCGAGATGATTCCGTTCTGCGTGGACCAGGGCGTCGGCCTCATCCCGTGGAGCCCGCTCGCGCGCGGCCTGTTGGCAGGCTCCTGGAAGAGAGGCGGAATGCGAACGACCGCTCGTTCTAAGAGCGACCCATTCGCCGACGATATGTATACCGAGGACGATCTCGACGTCGTCGATGCCGTCGCAACGGTTGCCCGGGACCGGGGATGCGCCCCGGCGCAGGTCGCACTCGCCTGGCTCTTGGCGAAGCCGGCCGTCAGCGCGCCGATTCTCGGCGCGACGAAGATCGCTCACGTCGATGACGCAATTGCGGCGTTGGACGTGCAATTGACGGCCGACGAAACGGCCACGCTCGAAGCGCCGTATCGTCCCCACCGTGTTCTTGGACACCAATGATCGCTTAGCGATAGATGAACGGATCCGACGGCGGAGCGATACGCTCGACGCGTTGCGGGTGCAGACGAAGCTCTCCGTTCACGTGCGCGATCGCGCCGTCGACGCGCAGCCACGTGCCGGCGGCGTAGGGGAGCGCGCGATCCAGGCGCACGGCGACCGGAGCCGCATCCGCGCGACAACAGGTAATGGCGTAACGAACGAGTGCGTCGTTGCGGCCGTCGCGAGAGAGCACGCCGGTAAAGGCGAGACGCTCGCCTGGAAAAAGGTCGGTCAGCGTCGTCTCGGTGGCGCTATACTGCGGCGCAGGCGCACCAGCGAGCGCGCCGATCAACATCAGTCCGGGCGCGAATCGCGCGGCCGGAGTCACGCAGCGCCGGTAGCGAAACGCGGCGGCCAACGCTGCGATCGCGCAAAAGCCGAGCGCCGGCGCAATGACCGGATGAACGAGCGCGTCGCCGTGACGCAATGCGACGATGCCGAGCGCCGCCGCCAGCAGCACGTAGGCGAAGCCGTCTCGCTCCGGCGCGTCGTGCGATCGCGCGATACGCAGTGCCCGCAGGTCGAGGATGCCGGCGACGCAGAGAAAGGCTGCCGAGGCGAGCGGCGCGCGAGCATGCAGAGCGCCGGCCAGCGTGACGGCGCCGAGTCCGCACGGCGCGGCTGAAAAACCGAGCAGGGCGCCGGCAATCATCTGCGCCAGCGGACGCATGCGCGCCGGATCGACGCCGGCAAAGAGTTGGATGCTCGCTCCAGCGAGCAAGGCGGCCGGAAATACCGTTGCGAGCTCGGCCAGCAGGTGCGTGGGCGCTTGGGTCTGCGCGGTGCAGCGATGGTTGCGCTCGAGCGCGTACGCCACGGCGCTCGCCGCGAAGAGGCGGAGCAGCGCGACGATCGGGCCGAAGAGCAGCCACGTTGCAGCCGCAGCCGGGAGCGAGCGCGCCGAGGGACCGCGTCCGCAACCGCAGCCGAGATAGGCGAACGCGTAAGGGTGACGGCGCAGCAGGTGCGCAACCGCGACCCCTGCGAGCGCCCAAGGCGTTGCCTCAAAGAGAGCACTGGCCGACGCGGCGAGAGCGCCGCGGAGGGTGTCGGGCGACGATAGCGCCGCGACCGCCAGCGCGGCGGCTGCGTAGAGCACCCGGCGCACGTACGACGATCACGCAGAAGCGGAGTGCCCGCTAGTCGAAGGAGCCCGCATGCCGGAAAATCCAGCCGCGCCGCGCGGCACCCAAGACATTCTGCCTCCGGAATCGGAAGACTGGAATGAGCTGGAAGGGCGCATTCACGCGCTGGCGCGGCGCTTTGGCTACGGGGAGATTCGCACGCCCGCGTTCGAGTCGACCGAGCTCTTCGTGCGCGGCGTCGGCGAGACGACCGACATCGTCGAAAAAGAGATGTACACGTTTAAGGATAAGGGCGGCCGCAGCCTCACGTTGCGCCCCGAGTGGACGGCAGCGGTCGTGCGCGCCGCACTCGAACATCATCTCCTTACGCAGGGGCCGCTGCGCCTGTACTACATCGGCCCGATTTTTCGTTACGAGCGTCCGCAGCGCGGGCGCTACCGCCAATCACATCAGTTCGGCGTCGAGTGCTTCGGTTATGCCGGTCCGGAGGCGGACTTGGAGGTCATCTCGATGGCCTGGGAGCTGGTGCGCGGTTACGAGGTTAGCGACGCGGCCCTCAACATCAACTCGATCGGCGACGAGACGTGCCGTCCGCGCTATCGCGATGCGTTGCTGGCGCATTTTCGCCCCTATCTGAGCACTTTGAGCGAGGATTCGCGCCGGCGCCTGGAGCGTAACCCGTTGCGCCTGCTCGACAGCAAGGATCCGGCCGATCGTCCATACATTGAAAGCGCTCCGACCTTCGAATCGATGCTCTGTGACGCGTGCAAAGAGCACTTCGAAACGCTAAAATCCTATCTCGAGTTGGCTAAGATTCCGTACGTCGTCAACCCGCGTATCGTGCGCGGTCTGGACTACTACGGACGGACCGTCTTCGAAATCACCTCGAGCCTGCTCGGGGCGCAAAGCGCTCTCTGCGGGGGTGGACGGTACGACGGATTGGTCCGCGAGCTGGGCGGACCCGACGTCCCGGCGGTCGGATTCGCGCTCGGCATGGAGCGCTTCCTCATGATCCTGCGAGCGCTCGGCGATCGCGCGCAGCCGCGCCGCGGTCTACAGGCGATTGCGCTCGGAACGCAGGCGCGCGTGGCGCTCGCGCCGCTGATCGCGGAGCTGCGCCGCAAGCTCGACGTGCCCACGTACGCCGACTATGAAGAGCGCAAGCTGCTTGCGCATTTGAAGATTGCCGACCGCAATCGAGCCCGCTACGCGTTGATCCTAGGGAGTCAGGAGCTGGCGGCGGGCGAACTTCTCCTGCGCGACCTCGAGACGCGCAGCGACCGGCGCCTCCCGTTCGACTCCGCGAGAGTCCTTATCGATACCCTCGTAGAAGCGGGGATTTAATGGACGAACGCTATGCCGAGGAGACGCAGACGCTGCGCGAACTGCTGGCGCTGATGCGCGAGCACGACCTCGAGGAACTGAAGATCAAACTCGGCGATGCGATCTACGAGATCTCCCGGCGCGCCGCGGTGCCGTCCGATGGACCCGTGGGAATAGCTCCGGCAGCCGCGGCCGGTGAAGCAGCGGAGGCGCCCTCCGGCGTCGCCAAAGTGCTGGCCCCGCTCACCGGCGTCTTCTATCGCGCGTCTTCGCCCGATGCGCAGGCTTACGTCGAGGTCGGCGACGTCGTCGAAACCGGCGACGTCATTTGCGTGCTGGAAGCGATGAAGCTGTTCAACGAGATTCAGAGCGACTATGCCGGCACGATCGTCCGGATCGTGCCCGGCAACGGCGAGCTGGTCTCGCAAGGCGAGGAGCTCTTCTGGATCGAGCCTTTGCGGTGACCGACGTTCAAGGAAAGCGCGGGTTCGAGGAGTTGCTCGGCGACCGGCGCGGCTTGCTCGACGCGCCGCATTATCGCGCGCAGGTGGAGGCGATTGCCGAAGCGATCGTGACCGCGCTGCGAGGCGGCAAGAAGGTCCTGTGGTGCGGCAACGGCGGGAGCGCGGCCGAGGCGCAGCACATGGCAGCCGAGCTTTCCGGGCGATTCTTGCGCGAACGTCCCGGTTTGCACAGCGAAGCGCTTTCCGTGAACTCTTCGACGCTGACCTGCATCGGCAACGACTACGGCTACGACCGTGTCTTCTCACGGCAAGTCGAAGCGTTTGCGCACCCGGGCGACGTCGTCATCGGCATGACGACCAGCGGAAGCTCGCGCAACGTCGTGCTCGCGCTCGAGGCGGCGCGCAAACGCGGCGCGGTGACGGTCGCCTTTACCGGCAACGGCGGCGGGAAGGTCGCCGAGAACGCCGATCTGGTCTTGCTCGGTCCCGATGGATACGCGGCGATCGTTCAAGAGGTTCACCAAGTGATGGCACACATCGTCTGCGATCTCGTCGAGCAGCGGCTGATCTTCGAGGATCACCTCGGATGAAGCCGATGCTCTTGGTGCCCGACGCCCACACCCTCTTCGAGCGCGCGCGGGGCCGAAAAATTCTGGTCGTCGGCGATTTGATGATCGACGAGTGGATCTGGGGTACGGTGACGAGGATCTCGCCTGAGGCACCGGTTCCGGTCGTCGCGGTTGCGGATCACTCGTTCACGCTGGGTGGCGCCGGAAACGTCGCCAACAACTTGCGAGCGCTGGAGGCCGGCGTCACCTTTGCCGCGACGGTCGGCGACGACGGCTTCGCCCGGCAGGTGCGCGACCTGCTGCGTGGAGAGCAGGTCGACGACGCGGGTGTCTTTACGACGACGGACCGGCCGACCACCCGCAAGACACGAATCGTCGCGCACAACCAACAGGTCGTGCGCGCCGACTGGGAATCGACCGCCCTCCTGGATGCCCGCGATCGCGCGCGCCTGGCTGCGTTCGTGCGCGAACGCGCGCCGCAGTGCGATGCGGTGATCCTCAGCGATTACGCCAAAGGGCTGCTCTGCCGGGATATCATCGAGGCCGCAACGGCGTGCCCGCTGGTGTTGGCCGATCCCAAGCCGCAAAACATCGCCCTGTTCGCGGGCATCACTTGCGTGGCGCCAAACGCTGCGGAAGCCTCGGCAATTACCGGCATTCCGATCGTCGACGATGCGAGCTTGGAGGCGGCGGGTGCGCGACTGGTCGAGTCGCTGCAGTGCCGCTACGCCGTCGTCACCCGCGGCGAACACGGCATGGCGCTGTTCGGCCGAAGCGGCGAGCGTTTGCAAATACCGTCGGTCGC
>JASHXG010000074.1 GCA_030043675.1 Vulcanimicrobiota bacterium | reverse complement strand
TGTTGCTTGGAATCGGCGCCATTTTGGCGCTCTTGGCGGGCCTCAACGTGGTCGGCTTCGCGCCTCCGGTGAAGTCATGATCGTACGCGAGGATGAGCGTCTAGATTTCAGCAAGGTCCCGGAGAGCCGCGGCATCCCGCCGTTTCTCTATCGCGTGGTGGCGGTCGGCATTCTCGTCATCTTCGCGATCGGCGCTTCGGTGGTGCTGATGTCCGGATACGGGCACCACTGGCCGTCGGAAACCACGCTGCGCATCCCGCTCGAAAACCACTAACGCGCCAGGGGATCGCTATAAGTCGGCTTGGCGGCCGTAGCGAGAGGCGATGCCGATCGACAGCAACGGCAGGTCGTCATCGGGTAACAATCCGGTCGGCTTGCCGTCGATTTTGTGAATCCCGGCGTAGACCGAAAACTCGACCATCGCCGGAATCGTGCGGTTGGGCAGGCGTTTGCGTCCGAGCCATTCCCACTCACATGCGACCGACTGATCGGCAAAGAGTGCGGCGACGTAGCCGCAGGCGTCGAGTTCGGAGTGCTCGTCGGGTTCGCGATAGCGCACGTAGCCGTCGAGGATGTAGATCGGCTTGAAGGTTTGGAAATAGGCCGCGATGGGAGCGACCAGCACGGCGACGAAATAGCCCGCAAAGGCGACCATCCCCAACGCGAAGATCCACGCAATCTTGATCAAGCTCGCATCGTCGGGGACGTGCTGCGCGCGATAGATGATGCCCCAGGTGAGCGCTCCCATGAAGAGCATTCCGAGCAGCGGCTCGACGGCCAGGGCGAAGCGCCCGGTCAAGCCGCGCCAGACGACGGCGCGCTCGCGCTGCGTCCACGGACGCTGTGCGAGCTGGCGCGCGCGCCGGTCGAACTCGCGAAACTTCATGGCGCGCCTCGATCGATGATCGCGCGCAGCGCGACGCCGCGTGGGAGCGTCCCGGGCGTGCGCCCGGAGTCGCCGCCGATGCGGCTTGCGACGAATGCATCGGCGACCTGGGTGGGCGCATAGCGAACGAGCAACGCCGCCTGCCAAATGAGCGCCATCCGCTCGGCGATCCAGCGGGCCTGTCCTTCAATTTCGTTCGCATCGCGCAGATCGCGCTCCAGGCGACGCGCTTCCGCCGCAATGCGCGCCTGCGACTGGGCCGGTTCGATCTCGCTTCGCCAAGCTTCGAGCGCGTCAGGCTGTCTTTTCACGATCCTCAGCACGTCCAGTGCGTTGATGTTACCCGAACCCTCCCAGATCGAATTCAGCGGCGCTTCCCGGTAGAGACGGGGCATGATCGATTCCTCGACGTAGCCATTGCCGCCTAGGCACTCGAGCGCCTCGACCACCATCGCGGGCGCTCGCTTGCAGACATAGTACTTGCCGAGCGCGGTGCCGATGCGCTTGAGGGCGGCGGCGCGCGAATCGTTCGGCGCGTCGTCGATCGCGCGCGCGACGCGCATGAAGAGGGCGGTTGCGGCCTCGGACTCGAGCGCTAGATCCGCCAGCACGTTCTGCATCAGCGGATGGTCGATCAGCGCTGTGCCGAAAGCGAACCGATAGGTCGCGTGATGAACGGCTTGCGCGAGCGCCGCGCGGATGAGCCCGGCCGAGCCAATCGTGCAATCGAGACGCGTGTAGTTCACCATCTCGACGATCGTGGCTAGACCGCGCCCCTCCTCGCCGATCAGCCAGCCGTGCGTAGCGTCGAACTCGACTTCGGCCGAAGCGTTGCTGCGGTTTCCTAGTTTATCTTTGAGCCGCGCGATCGCAAACGGGTTGCGCGAGCCGTCGGCAAGCACGCGCGGCACCAAAAAGCACGAGATGCCGGCGGCGGTCTGCGCGAGCACCAGGAACGCGTCGTTCATCGGCGCGCTGCAGAACCACTTATGGCCGGTCAAGAGATACTCGCGGCCCGGGCCGCCCCCATTCGCAGCCACGGCGCGCGTTTGGTTTGCGCGCACGTCCGAACCGCCTTGCTTCTCGGTCATCCCCATGCCGCAAAGTGCCGACGTCTTTTGGGCGATCGGACGCAGCTCCGGATCGTAAGCGCGCTCCGCGAACGCCGGAACCCAGACCGCCGCCAGCTCGGGCTGCGCGCGCACGGCGGGGACGGCGGCGTAAGTCATCGAGATTGGGCAGCCGTGCCCTGACTCGACCTGCGACCAAAGGAAGAACTTTGCGGCGCGGCGCGCGTGCGGGTAGGGGGCGAGGTCGCGCCACGGCGCGCCGTGGAGTCCGGCCTGCACGGCGTAGCGCATGAGCGCATGCCAAGCCGGATGGAAATGAACTTCGTCGATGCGATGCCCAAAGCGATCGTGGGTTTGGAGCTGCGGCGGATGCTCGTTGGCAGTAAAACCGAGTGCGATCACCTCCGGCCGTCCGGCCCGCTCGCCGAGCAGCTCGAACTCTTCGGGCGGCGAGCCGGGAGCCTCGCGCTCGAGCGCTTCGCGCAACGCCGTATCGCCGGCGAAAAGGTTGTAGCTTTCGAGCGGGGGCGGCTGATTCTCTACGACGTGCGTCGGCATTGCATGAAGACTCGGACGACTACCCTCCGATGAAGCTCATCTCCACTTTCGAAGCTCTCGCCGTCTCCGTCGTACGAATCTCGGAGTAACGATCTTCGCGAGAGCGCCAGATTGAAGTGATGGCGTCGCGGATCTCTTCGTCACTCTTACCGCCACGGAGAAGCGATTTGAGGTCGTAGCCCTTGCTTGCGAAAAGGCACGTGTACATCATGCCGTCACTGGACAGGCGCGCGCGCGTGCACGAACCGCAGAACGCCTCGGTCACGCTCGAGATAACCCCGAACTCACCCGAGCCATCCGCGTACCGCCAGCGCTTGGCGACTTCTCCATAGTAATTGGCATGCGCGGGCTCGCACGGAAAAACCTCGTTGATCGCACGGACCACCTCGGCACTGGGCACGACGTGCTCCATCTTCCAGCCATTGGTCGTGCCGACGTCCATGAACTCGATGAAGCGCACGATGTTGCCCGAACCCTTGAAGTAGCGAGCCATGTCGACGATCTGATTGTCGTTGACGCCGCGCTTGACCACCGCGTTGATTTTGATCGGCGCAAGCCCGGCGGCGGCGGCAGCGTCGATTGCTTCCAACACGCGCGCCACCGGAAACTCGGCGCCGTTCATCGCCTTGAACGTTGCATCGTCGAGGGAGTCCAGGCTCACCGTTATGCGGGTCAGTCCGGCGGCTTTGAGCGCCTCCGCCTTGGCGTTCAACAACGATCCGTTTGTCGTCAGCGTCAGCGCCACGCCCGGCAGCGCAGCCGCCAGCATCGCGATAAGCTTTTCGACGTCCTTGCGCACCAGCGGCTCACCGCCGGTCAGGCGGATCTTTTGCACGCCATGGCCGTGAAAAATCTTCGCGAGGCGCACGATCTGTTCAAAGGTCAGAATCTCGGCATGCGGCAGAAACTGGTAGCCTGGGCCTACCACCTCTTTCGGCATGCAGTAGACGCAGCGAAAGTTGCAGCGATCCGTCACCGAGATGCGAAGGTCGCGGATGCTCCGGCCCCGCGTGTCCGAAACCGGGAGTGCGGTCATGCGGGCCGGCTCAACGCGCCGCGCGGATCCAGGCGGCATCGCCCTCGACATAGTGTTCTTTTTTCCAGATTGGCGCCCGCTGCTTCAGCTCGTCGATCGCATATTCGCAAGCGTCGAAGGCGGCCGCTCGATGCGCGGACGCCGCCACCACGGCAACCGCGATGTCGCCGACGCGCAACTCTCCCACCCGGTGCACGATGGCGAGCTCCACCGCGCCGTACCGGTCGCGGACCTCATTCGCGAGCCGCGCGAACTCTGCGACCGCCATCTCGTCGTAGGCTTCATACGAGAGCCCGCTTACCTCGCGACCGTCCGAGGCGCGCTCGCGAACGATGCCCAGAAAGGTTACCACACCGCCTTGTACGTCGCTCTGCACCGATGCTTCGACGGCGCGGGGATCTATCGCGGCGCGCGTGATCGCAAACATCCCCGCCCCTTCGACGCGTTTGCGCGCCGATACTCTTATCGCTATGCTGCGGCTTCGACCGGACGAAGGCGCTCCTCGCCGCGTGATTTGAGCGTTGAGGCCAAGACGAGCGCGATGAACGCGACCGCGCAGAAGGCAAGGTAGGCGTGACGATAGCCTGTGATCTCGGTATGCGCCATGCCGATCAGGCCCCCGGCCATCGAGCTCCCTACGATCTGACCGACGATCAGCGCCTGACTCAACAGACCGACGGCCGTAGCGCGCATCGATGCGGGCGTCTCGTTGGTAATGATGTAGCGGGTCGGCGCGCCGAGCAGTGCACCGAATCCCGTTCCCGCGACGATCATCGCAAGCAGCACGAGGGGAAGCGACTGAAATCCGAGCGCGAAGATCGCAAGCCCGAGCTCCGTGAGAATCGTCCCGGCCAGCAGAACGTCGCGGCTTCCGACGCGGTCGAGCGCGCGTCCCGAAGCCGGAATCACCGCAACGAACATGAACGCGCCGAGTGCGGCGATGAAGCCGGCGGCCGCGTAGGAGAGGCCGAGTGCGCCGACCAGAACCGTCGGGATGAAGAAGAGCGCGCCTTCGAGCACGCCGATCACGAGCTCTAGCGCATACGTTTTTGCAAGTTGTCGCGTGCGCAACATCGCCGGCGGAAACAACGGATTGCGCACCAGGCTTTCCCAAAGCGCAAACCCTCCGAGAATGCCGGCTCCGAGCAAGCCGATGGGCGGTCGAGCGCCGATCAACCCCGTCACGACGCCCAGCAGACCGAGCGAGAGCAGCAGGAGCCCGATGGCATCGAGCGGCTGGTCGTGCCGCGGAGCGCGCGCCGGAACGTGACGCAATGCCAGCGCGAAGACGGCCGCCGCCAGCGGAACGTTCGCGAAAAAGATCCAGCGCCACGAAATGTAGTGCGTGATCAGGCCGCCGATGCTCGGCCCGATCACCGCTGCGAGTCCCCACGTCGCGGCCACCATTCCCAGCGCTGCCCCGCGCTGCCCCGCCGGAACGACGTCGCCGATCGCCGCGGTCGCGACCGGAAAGATGCCGCCCGCGCCCAGCGCTTGGATCCCGCGCGCGACCAGAAAGACCGTGTAGTTCGGCGCCGTGATCGCAACGATGCTGCCGACGGCGAAGAGAGAGATGCACGCGAGATAGACCGCACGCCGGCCGTAGCGATCGGCGAGCGTGCCCGCGATGGCGATCGACAGCACCGTAACCAGCAGGTAGATCGTGAAGATCCAAGCCAGATCGCCGGTTTGCACGCCGAAGTCGCGGCCGAGCGCGGGAAGCGCGGGCGCGAGAACGCTCAAGTCCAGGGCGCCCGCGAAGACGCCCAGGCCCAGCGTCAACAACAGGGCTTTCACGAGATGATGCGGTCGACGACCATAGCCGCGCACATCAGCGCGAGGTAAAGCAGTGAGTAGCGAAAGAGCTCGCGAGCCTGCACTTTGCCGCCTGTCTCGCGCCACGTCCGCAGCGCGTCGAGCAGGAAGATCGCACCGAGCAGCGCCGCCGCGCCGAAATAAAGCGCGCCCATAACGTGGAGCGGATAAAGTGCGAGCGAAGCTGCGACCAGCACGATGCTGTAGTAGACGATCTCGCGCTTAGTGCGTTCTTGGCCGCACACGTTGGGCAGCATCGGAATGTTGGCTTTCCCGTATTCGGTCTCGGTCATCAGCGCGAGCGACCAGAAGTGGGGCGGCGTCCACAGAAAGATCAGCGCGAACAAACCGAGCGCCGGAGCGCCGACCGTGTGCGTGACCGCGGCCCAGCCGACGAGCGGGGGTAGCGCGCCGGCGGCTCCGCCGATCACGATGTTCAGAGGAGTCGTCCGCTTGAGCCACATCGTATAGACGACGACGTAGTAGACGAGGCCGAGCAGCGAGAGCCATGCGGCGAGCGGATTGACCAGCGCATATAAAAGGATGAATGAAGCGGCACCGGTCAGCGCGGCGTAGATGGTCGCGTTGCGAATCGAGATCCGTCCTTGCGGAATCGGGCGCGATTGGGTGCGTTTCATGACGCGATCGATGTCGGCGTCCCAAACGCAGTTGAAGGCGCCGGCCGAAGCGGATGCGAGTGCGCCGCCGAGCAGCGTCCAAAAGAGCAAACGGAGCGGCGGAACGCCGCGGGCCGCCATCGCCATCGATGCCGCGGTCGTTATCAGCAGGAGCGCGATGATGCGGGGCTTTGAGAGCGCGTAATAATCGCCGATTGCGGCCAGCGCAGTCGTCATCGCGGCTCGTTCGTCAAAGCAAGCCGACGGTCGAAGACCGACGCATCCAGCGCGGCGAAGACCGTCGCTAGAACGAAACTCAGAAAGACGAGCGCCGCGTTGACGGCGTGAGCCTCGCGCAGATCCGTCGGCAACCGAAGCGCGACGTTGAGCAGTCCAAGCAGCACCTGCACGCAGACGAGCGCGGCACCTACGCCGGCGGCGACGCGCACGCGCCGCGATGCCGGACGCGCCCAAACGAGCGCCAGCGAGGCGGCGGCGCAAATCAAGGTAGCGGCGGCGGCGAAACGATGCAGCATTTGAACGTCTTGACCAGGCGTGTATACGACCACGCTTCCGGCGCATCCCGGAATCGACAGGCAAGCGAGGCCGGCGCCGCTCGAGCTGACATACGCGCCGACGCACATCGTCGCAAAGGCGACGAAGGCGGTCGCCGCGAGCATCCACACGGTGGGCGTCGCCCCAGGCGCGGCGTTCCCACCCTCGTTCCGGCCGGTCCGCGAAGCCGCGGCGAACACGGCCATGGCCGAGATCGCCGCGATGAGCGCCATCGCGGTGGCCCAGTGCAAAACGACCGATGACGGGGTATTTGCGAGTCGGACCGTTGCCGCACCCAGCCAGACTTGGACGAAGAAGAGGAGCGCAATGACTCCGACCGACGGAGCGATGAAAGGAGAGTGCCGGCGTTCGCGCCAGGCCACGACCATGAGCGCCACGACCAGCGGGGCAACCGAGAACGCAAAGAGGCGATGCGCCCACTCCCAGAGCGTCCCATTGGCCAGCGAAGGAAGCAGCTGGCCGCGGCAGAGCGGCCAGTCGGGGCAGGTAAGGCCTGCACCGTTGATCCGCGTCCAGCTTCCGAGCATAACCGTGATCAGCGCTACCGCATCGGCGGCGAGTGCCAGACGCAACAGATTCTTCATGTATGCTCTAAGCGTATCTTCAGCGGTTTTGGTAGGGCAACGACAACCCCCACAGAAACCCGTCGGCCGTGAAACGCTGGTTGACCCTGGCCGGCCTAGCCGTGGGGGTCATCATGCTGGCCAGTTGCCGCGAGGTTCGTGTCAATACCCTCGGCCAGGGTACGACCAACGTGCTTGGTGGGAATCAAATCCTCATCGTGCGTGATACGGAATCCCTGAACAAGCTCGGCATTCACGCACCAGTCCATTTTAAGAGTGAGTTCGGCGCCGTCCTGCTCATGGGACCGCACAACCGCACGGGGTACAAGCAGATCGTCGAGTCGATCCGAGCCAA
>JASHXG010000001.1 GCA_030043675.1 Vulcanimicrobiota bacterium | reverse complement strand
TTAGGGGTCATTCGCGCGACGCGCAGCGGCTCGAACGCGTGAAAGAGCTTCCGGTAGCGCTCGCGCTTGCGCAAGACCGTCTCCCAACTCAATCCCGCCTGCGCACCTTCGAGCATGAGGAATTCGAAGAGGACGCGGTCGTCATGGACCGGAACGCCCCACTCCGCGTCGTGGTAGGCGATCGATGCAGGCGTCGTGGCCCACGGGCACCGCCGCGGCGCTGGCTGACTCATCTACCGGACGCTCCCTTGCAACCTGACTTTGTAAGCCTGCGTTGAATGCCCTGTGAGTTTAGCTATGCAATCGAGAAAGTCGCGGCTTATCCCTCTCGCGGCGGCGATCGTGACGCTGATCGTGCATCTCATTGCGAACCCGCACTACGGCTTCTTCCGCGACGAGCTCTACTTCATCATCTGCGGTTTCCGGCCGTCGTGGGGTTACGTAGACCAGCCGCCGGTCGTGCCGCTCCTGGCAGCCGGCTCGCAGATCTTCGGTCACTCCCTCTTTCTGCTGCGCGCGGTTCCCGCACTCTTTGCGGCGGCGTCCGTCTACGTCACGTGTCTGTTGGCCGCCGAGCTCGGCGGCGGTGAGTTCGCACAACTCTTCGCCGCGGTCGTTGCAGCCCTGACGCCGGTCCTCATGGGCTTCGGTTCGAAGTTGACGACCGACGTCGTCGGTCTGTTCGTCTGGCCGCTGGCTGCGCTGCTCGTGCTGCGCATCGTCAAGGGCGCCAATCCGCGGTGGTGGCTCGCGGTTGGAGCGATCCTCGGCATCGCCTTCGAAAGCAAGTACAGCGTCGCGTTCTTCGGCCTTTCGCTGGTCGTAGCGCTGGCCGTCTTGCCGCAGCGGCGCGTCCTGCGCACGCCGTGGTTTCTCGGCGGCATCGCGCTCGCTCTCGCGTCGGCGCTTCCCAACTTCATCTGGCAGGCGGTTCACGGCTACCCGATGTGGACGCTCCTGCACGACGCAAACGAGTATCTGAACGCGCCGCTCTCCGCGTTGCAGTACGCCGTCACGCAGCTGCTCATCACGCATCCGCTGCTGGCGCCGGTGTGGCTCATCGGTCTGGTCACGCTGCTGCGACGCTCGGATGCGCGCTTTCTTGGGGTGGCTTACCTTCTGCTCATCGCGCAGATGATCGCGCTGCACGGCAAGCACTACTATCCCGGCAACGTCTATCCGATTCCGATTGCCGCCGGCGCGGTAGCCATCGAAGCTTGGACGGCGCGCGTGCGGTTGGTCCGGCCGGTGGCGATCGCCTACGCGTTAGCCGTCGGCATCCTGCTCGTGCCGTTGCTGATGCCGGTCCTACCCGAGCGCGCGATGTCGGTGTACGATCGCGTCGCGGAACGGTCGCTCGAGCGCGAGATCGATCTCGCCCGCATCGATTACCGGCCAGTCGGCGATCTGCCGCCGGATTGGGCCGACATGCACGGATGGCGCGAGCTCGAGACGCTGGTCGCTCGCATCTATCGGCATTTGCCCCCGGACCAACGCGCGCAGGCGGCGATCCTCGCCAGCAACTATGGTGAGGCAGCGGCGATCGACTTTTTCGGCGCAAAGGACGGTCTGCCGCCGGTGCTCTCTGGCCACAATCAGTATTGGCTTTGGGGCACCCGCGGATATACCGGCAACGTCGTCATCGACGTGCATGGCGAGTGTGACCGGCGTCTCTTCCGCGTCGGACGAGTCGTCACGCACTTTTCGAATCCGTGGGTCCGGCCGTTCGAGAACGACTTCCCGATTTCGGTTTGCGAAGGAATTACCGAGCCGCTCGCGGCCTACTGGCCCAAACTAAGAACGTATATATAACGTATCTAAACGAGCTCGGGGTCGATCGCACGCAGCAACTGCGGGCGAACGCGATCGGCGAGTTTGCGGCTGCGACGCGGTGAGACGATGTCGTGAGACGGGGGCAACCCGGTCAGGACTTCGAGTTCGATTGCTTCCGGACAGAACCGGCGCCAGTTCTTGTAGAGCCGGCGAATGGCGGAGTTGTTGACGGCGACTTCGGCGGCGTTGGTAACGATCGTGACGTGCTCGGCGACCGGCCGATTGGTGCGCGCCTCCTCGAGAAGCGAACGCGCCATTCGGTACGAGTGGGCGATCGCATGCGTGGCGTAGCGGGGATAGCCGTTCTCGGGCATCTGGCGCTCGCGCAGAATCGGATTCCACCAGTGAAAGCGGTTCGGCGTGCGCAGTGCGAACGTGGCGACACCGCTCATGAGCCGGTTCGGGATCCACGAAACGCCGAAAAACGGCGCGATCGGGACGCATCGTTCGATGCGGTAATGCTGCGCCGTCCAGGCCGCCAGCAGTCCTCCAAGCGAAAAACCCGCAATCGTCACGCGCTCGCCCAGTTCTCTGGCGATTGCCACGTACTCGTTCGCGGCATCGTACAGATCGTCGGCCCGAAGTCGCGCGAGCGCCGTCGACAGGCGGTCCGCGTGACCGTGGCGCGGTAATCGCGGTACGACGACGTTATGGCCCCGTTCGTAGAGATCCCGGGCGACGCGCTCGAACTGTGCCGGGCTCGCGCTCATGCCGTGCAATAGGACGAACGAGCGGCCCCGGCGCGCCTCGTGAACGTATGCGATCGAGCGTCCCTCCGCACCCACGCCGGGGTGATCGCGGGATAGAAGTCGCTCGAGCCGTGGAAAAGAGCTTGCCATTTCGCTAAAAGAGGTTGCCAAGGGAGGGGTCCTTAAGACGGATCCCGATGCATTTCCTTTCGGAACGCGCGCGCGAATTCATCGCAACCGAAGAACGTTACGGCGCGCATACCTATGACCCGCTTGATTTGGTCGTCGACCACGCCGAGGGCGTCTGGCTCTGGGACGTCGACGGCAGGCGGTATCTCGATTGCGTCAGCGCTTACTCAGCGCTCAATCAAGGGCACCGTCATCCGCGCATTCACGCCGCGCTGGTCGAGCAGGCAAATCGCGTGACCCTTACATCGCGCGCGATGTACAACGAGCAGATGCCGCGCTTTCTCGAGCGGCTCACGCGCCTGACTGGATATGACATGGCGCTGCCGACAAATACCGGCGTCGAGGCGGTCGAGACGGCGATCAAACTGGCGCGTCGTTGGGGCTACGCGGTCAAGGGAATCGCACGCGAGACGGCCGAGATCATCGTC
>JASHXG010000073.1 GCA_030043675.1 Vulcanimicrobiota bacterium | reverse complement strand
CTCATCGCGATCGATCCCAAGAACGCCGATGACTACCGGCGCAACGCCGACAGCTACAATGCGCGCCTCGACGAGCTTACCAAGTCGATTCGCAAGCAGATCGACACGCTGCCGCCGTCGCACCGTTATATGATCGTCTTTCACAATGCGTGGCAGTACTACAACGACCGCTTCGGCATCACGACGCTCGGCTTCGTGGAGCCCAATCCCGGCCAGGAGCCCAACCCGCAGCAGATCGCGCGGCTGATCGATCTCGCCAAGCGGCACGGCGTGCGCGGCGTCTTCAGCGAGCCCGAGTATAGCCCAAAGATTCTCTATTCGATCGCGCAGGGCGCCGGGATCAAAGTCGTCGAGAACCTCTACGACGACTCGGTCGGGACCGATCCGCAAGTCGCTAACTACATCGCGATGTTGACGTACGATACCAACGTCATCGTGAACGCGCTGAAGTGATGCTTCGCGATGAGGGTGGGAGAGATGCGGTGGTGGCGCGCGATCTCACCGTGCGGTATGAGGATTTTGCGGCGCTCGTCGACGCGACCTTAACCGTGCGTTACGGCGAGGCGCTCGGCGTCGTCGGGCCTAACGGTTCCGGGAAGTCGACCCTGCTCAAGACGATTGCCGGGCTTCTGCAGCCGAGCAGCGGCAGCTTGAGCGTGCTCGGATCGCCGCCGCTCAAGCTTCCGCCCGGCGTGACTGCCTACGTTCCGCAGGTCGAAGCGGTGGATTGGTCCTTCCCGGCCACGGTTTGGGACGTCGTCGCGATGGGGCGTTTCGCGCGCCTGCACTTCTGGCAGCGTTTCGGTGCGCAGGATCGCGAGGTCGTGCGGCGCGCACTCGAGGTCGTGAAGATGAGCGCGCTCGCCGGACGACACATCGCCAGCCTCTCCGGCGGGCAGCAGCAGCGAGCCTTCGTGGCGCGCGCGATCGCCCAAGAGCCAAGGCTGCTGCTGCTCGACGAGCCGACAACCGGCGTCGATGCGGCGACCGAAGAGGCGCTGCGCCGGATCGTGCGCGAGCTCGTCGCCGGCGGCTTGCCCGTGGTCATGGCGACCCACGATCTCGATCGCGTCAACGAGTGGTTCGACCGGCTGCTGGTTCTGGACCGGCGCGTGCTGGCCTTGGGAACGCCCGACGAGGTCGTCGCATCGGGCACGTACGCCGCCATCCGCGAACACACACACACCCACGGCCACCTGCGTCACGATCACGAGCCGCATGCCGCGCATGCCGCACATCCGGAGATCCTTCGCTAGGCTCCGGATGATATTGGGAGAGCATGGAAGTTCTGACTGAGCCCTTTCATTACGCGTTCATGCAGCGTGCTTTTGTGGCCGCACTCGCGGTCGGCGTGCTGTGCTCTACGATGGGGACCTACGTAATTCTGCGCAAGCTCTCGTTCATTGGGGATGGCATCGCGCACGCCTCGTTCGCGGGAATCGTCATCGCCTACCTGCGCGGAGCGAACTTCTACATCGGCGCGGGAGTCGTAGCGGTATTGACCGCCGTCGGCATCGGCTTCGTCCACCGGCGCGGCCGCATCTCGCTCGACACGACCATCGGCGTGCTCTTCACCGGTATGTTTGCGCTGGGCGTCTATCTCATGAGCCAGCAACGCAGCTACGCGATCGATCTCCAGAGCTTTCTCTTCGGCGACATTCTCGCGGTTCAGCCGGAGGATCTCTGGCTGATCCTCGCGCTCAGCGTGGTCGTGGCGATCGCCGTCATCGTGCTCTTCCGAGGCCTGCTCTACACCACGTTCGACCCGGTCGTGGCGCAAGCCAGCGGCATCGCCTCGCCTGCCTATGAGTACGCACTTTTGGTGATGCTTGCGCTCACGATCGTCATCTCGCTCCAGGCCGTCGGCATCGTGCTGGTCGCGGCGCTGCTCGTCACGCCCGCAGCTGCGGCCTACCAGCTGACCTCGCGTTTTGCGCCGATGATGGCGCTGGCGTCGCTCTTCGGCGCTGCGTGCACCGTCGGCGGGCTCTACCTCTCCTATTACGTACGGGCATCGAGCGGTGCAACGATCGTCTTGCTGGCGACGCTGCTCTTCTTTGCGTCGATGGGCGCCAAGTATCTGCTGCGCGCTACTGCGAGAGCAGCCTAGTCAGAGTTTGTTCCGCTCAATCGGCAGCGCGTACGACCCTCCACGTTTCCTCTGCTAGCGCTTGGAGATAACCGCCTGAGGCGAGCGCATCGAGGGCCTCGCGCATCGCGGCGCGTTCGTTCTTGTTCGGCATCCCGGCCCATCGCATCGCGAGGTCGTTCAGCTCGAGCGTCGCTCCCAGCACCAGCGCTTCGCGAAGGAAGGTGGGCGAGAGCTTGACGCGCTCCATTCGCCGCGCGACCGGCTCGAGCGCTCGCTCGAACGGCGCGAGTCGTGCAGGCTCTTCCGTTTTCGCCTCTTCCGGTTGGTCGATCGGCTTGGCGTGAGCGCGGCGCGGCGTGAACGCGGCGACGATCGCGCGGTCGGCGAGCGAGCCGAACGACTCACCAACGACCGTCGCAGCAGTCTGCCATCCGACCGCGCTGACGACCGGCCGCCGGCGACCGATGCCGCGCAAGATCGCGCGCGCGACGCGCTCCGGCGTGGCGGCGGCCATCTCGTTTGGCCGCACGATCCCGATCGTCCGGTGAAACTCGGTTGCGACCAGCCCGGGGTCGACGTAGGTGACGGCGATTCCGCGCGATCGCAGCTCGCGCCGAAGCTGCGTCGCGGCGGCGCGGATCGCCGCCTTGCCAAGCGCGTACGCTCCGTACCGGGGCAGCGGGACGCGTGCGATGCCGGAGCCTAAAAAGACCAGCTGACCGCGGCGCAGCTCGAGCTGCGCGAGCGCGGCGCGCGCGATCCGCAGCGGCGCCGCCACGTGCAGCTGCCACTGCGCCTCGATGGCGGCGTCGCTCTGCTCCAGAAGCTCGCCGTAGGCGCCGGTTCCCGCGTTATTCACGATCACGTCGATTCGTCCGAAGGCCTGCAGCGCCGCGTCGACGATACGCGCCGGCATGTCGCGCGTGACGACATCGCCGGCGAGCGTTGCGCACATGCCGCCCGCGCCCCGAATCGATCGGGCAAGCTCTTCGAGCCGTTCGGCACGGCGAGCGATCGCGACGATCCGGTAGCCATCGCGCGCGCCCTCCAGCGCGAGCGCGTGCCCGATGCCCGAGCTCGCGCCGGTGACGATCATCACGCGTTCGTTCTCAGGCATGCGTCTCGCAGTACTCGAGGAATTCCCGCGCGATGCTCTCGGGCAGCCCCGCGTAGTGCTCGGCTTCGCCGGCAATCGGGGGTTGCGGCTCGGTCACGCTCCGCCCCTCGCGTGCAAGCTGTGCTAAGGTGTGCGCGACCGGTTTGAACGCACCATCGCTGCGCACGATCCCGAAGCGCAACTCGTGCGGCGCAAGATCGAATGGCGGCAGTTTCGCCAATGCCTGATCGTAGTCGGCCCAGCACCACCAGAGTGCGCCGAGCGCACCGCGCGCGTGCAGCCGGTCGATCGCGCCATAGGCGTACGACGCCATCTCCTCCCCGCTCAAACATGCAAAGTCGCCGGCGGAGGTGCTGCCGGGCGCGCACTCGGGATTCCCGAGCTCGCTGAAGAGGACGAGCTTGCGGCTAAACGACTGTTGCAGCTGCATGAGAAAGGGCACGACGTTGTCGTCGAGCCGGTCGCGTGCGAACGAGCAGTACACCGAGTAGCCGTGCATC
>JASHXG010000072.1 GCA_030043675.1 Vulcanimicrobiota bacterium | reverse complement strand
GCGCTCCGTACAGCAGGCCGATGACGACGCTGCCGAGCAGCCATGCAATACCGTAGGATCCCGTGAAGATGCCGTACGCTCTGGCGCGGCGACGTTCGGGTACCATGTGCGCGACCGCGGCCGGAATGATCGATTCGTGAACGCCCATACCGATACCCCAAATCGCCGCTCCGGTGAGGGCGAGCGCGAAGCCTCCCCAAAAGACCAGCGGCGCGAACGCGGCGGCAATCAGCGTCAGCGGGATGAGTACGATCAGTCCGAACCGGTCGAAGAGCTTGCCGAAGGCCAGCGAGCCGGCTCCGCTCGCCGCCATTGCCACCGCGTAGAAAATTGGGAGCCAAGATTTGTTCAGGTGCAGTTCTCCGCTTTGGAAGTGATACGAAATCAACGAGAAATCGGCGAAGCCCGTCGCCACGAGCGCGGCCCCCGCCAGGTAGAGCCAGAAGATTTTCGGTAGCTCCTTCTCGTCAGCCGCGGTGCGCTCCGGTGCATGTGCCATCTCGCCGGGAACCGAGTAGATCGCGCGCGCGACGACCAGTAATACCAGCGTGATCGACGAGGGAATGGCGAGTACCGCGAACGCCTGATCGTACGAATGCCGAAGCGTCAAGACGAGCGCTATCAACAGCGGACCGCACAGCGCTCCGGCCTGATCGAGCGCTTCGTGAAGGCCGAAGCCCCACCCGTAACCGATCTCCTTGGAGGCAACGGAGAGCATGGCGTCGCGCGGCGGATTCCGGATGCCTTTTCCCGCGCGCTCGAGAACGATCAGCGCCGCTGCGGTCGGCCAGTTGCCGGCCAACGCCAGCAGAGGAACGGCGATCATTTGCACGGTGTAGCCGAAGATCGTTATCGGCCAAAATCGTCCGCTGCGCTGCGCCCAAGGGCCCGAGACCAGGCGCAGACCGTAGCCGGCGAACTCGCCGAAACCGCCGACGATGCTAACGATCGCGCCGGTCGCACCCAGGAAGCCAAGGAACGGCCCGGTGACGCTGCGCGCGCCCTCGTAGGCAAAATCGGCGAAAAAACTGAGGATGCCGACCAGCAGAACGAAGCCGTAGGCGCCCGAGAGGCTTCCGACGCGACTGCGCATTCCAGTGGCCACTCGGTGCTATGCGGCATTGGTATTCCCAACTCATGCGCTCGCCCACGAAGGCCGTTTCGGCATCACGCGCGAAGCGGGGCCGGTCATGTCCGAAGCTTTGGCTCCGGTTGTCGTTAAGGAGATTCCTCCGAAGGCGGCCGACCTCTCCGCGTGGTACACGGCCGCTTGCCTCAAGGCCGAACTCGTCTCGTATTCGCCCGTCCGCGGATGCGTCGTGCTGCGGCCGTACGGCTTTGGGCTGTGGGAGAATCTTCGGACACACCTCGATGCGCGCTTCAAGGCGACCGGTCACGAGAACGCCTACTTTCCGCTGCTGATTCCCGAGAGCTTGCTGCTCAAAGAGGCCGAGCATGTGGAAGGCTTCGCTCCGGAGGTTGCCTGGGTTACGCAGGGCGGCAGCGAAACGCTCAGCGAACGCCTGGCGATCCGTCCGACCTCCGAAGTGATCATCGGCACGATGTACGCGCAGTGGATCGAGTCCTATCGCGACCTGCCGATTCTGATCAATCAATGGGCGAACGTGGTACGTTGGGAGAAAGCGACACGTCCGTTCCTGCGAACGATGGAGTTTCTCTGGCAGGAGGGGCATACGGCGCACGCCACGGCCGAAGAAGGGCGCGACGAGACGCTGCGCATTCTCGAGCTCTATCGCGATTTTGCCGAGAACGTCGCAGCCGTTCCGGTCTACGCCGGCCGTAAGAGCGCCGGCGAACGCTTTCCCGGAGCGGTCGAGACCTTCGCGATCGAGGCGCTCATGCCCGACGGGAGAGCCCTGCAATCGGGAACGTCGCACGACCTTGGCCAAAACTTTGCGCGCGCTTACGACATTACGTTCGTCGACGCCGACCAACAAATCAAGCACGCATACACGACCTCCTGGGGTGTGTCATGGCGCATGCTCGGCGGACTCATCATGGTCCACGGCGACGATCGCGGCCTGCGCATACCGCCGAAGATGGCGCCGATCGAAGCCGTCTTCGTGCCGATCGTTCGCTCGGGGGACGACCGCGCGATCGAGGTCTGCACGACTGCGGCTCAACGCCTCCGCCAGGCCGGCTTCCGGGTGCGCGTCGACACGCGCGAGGAACAGCCGGGCTGGAAGTACAGCGAATGGGATCTGCGTGGCGTGCCGGTCCGCATCGAGATCGGCCCCCGCGACGTCGACGCGGCCACGGCCACACTAGCCCGTCGCGATCGCGACAAGAGCGACAAGGAACAGCGAAGGACGGTCGCGCTGGACAGCCTGGCAGAGGTTCTGCCCGAGTTGCTCAGCGACATCCAGACCTCGCTGTACGCGCAAGCCAAAGCCTTCCTTGAATCTCATACGTACGTCGTGCAGGACCGCGCCGAGTTCTTCAAGTTGTGCAAGGACCGCGCCGGAATGGTCGACATTGCTTGGTGCGAGCGCGCCGAGTGCGAGGCGCTCGTGAAGGCCGAGACCTCCGCAACGACCCGCGTGCTGCGACCGCTCGAGGGAGCGAATGCGACCTGCGTTGTGTGCGGAGAACCGGCTAAAGTTAGGGCTTACTTTGCGCAGTCGTATTAAGAGACTGGTGTCCCGGCGCGCGCTGACGGCGCTGCTCTTGGGGATCGGTTCGGTCTGTGGCGCGGCGCGCGCGTACGCGCCGAGCGTCGCCGATCTGGATGCCGCCGCGCGCGCCGTCGGCAACCGGCGCGACATTGCGGTTCGAATCGGCCAGACGGTGTTCGGCACGCGGTGGGCGGCCGAGGTGAGTCAGATATCGGCCAACGAGCTGAACGGCCACTTGATCGTCGGCATTCGAATTTGGGGCGTCAAGTTTCATCAGCCAATCACGCGGGAGCAGTTCGTGAGCGAAGTCATTACGCTGATCGACCGGTCGTTTGCGGCCGCACCGGCCGCCGAGGAGATCGACGCCTGGGCGAGCGTCCCAATCAGCGTCGGAAAGGGCGTGATCGTCAGCGGCGACTTGGCGAAACCAACCTCGCGCACCGTGTTCAGCATCTCCGTCCGGCGCGGCGAGACGCCCGCATCGATCCAAGCGCGTGCCGCGCAGAGCAGCGACGGTGTCTTTTGGGATGACGACTGGGCGCGCACCGCCTTCAGGGAGGCGCACTAGTGTACCGGAAGACGACGCTTCCCAGCGGCCTGCGCATCTTGACCGAAGCGATGCCGGGCGTACGCTCGGCAACGGTCGGAATCTGGGCTGACGTGGGCTCGTCGATCGAAACGCACGATCGCCGGGGCATCTCGCATCTCGTCGAACACATGCTCTTTAAGGGAACGCAGCGCCGAACCGCGCGGCAGATCGCCGAAACGATGGACGGCGTCGGCGGCAACTTGAACGCCTTCACCGATAAAGAGACGACCTGCTACTACGCAAAAGTTATCGACCGGCACGTCCCGCTGGCATTAGACGTGCTGACCGACATGTTCGTGCACTCGGCCTTCGACCCGGCGGAGTTGAGCAAGGAGCAGAAGGTCGTGTTGGAAGAGATCAAGATGTACGAAGACTCGCCCGACGAGCTCATTCATGACGTCTTCCTTCAAACCATGTGGAGCGGATCGAACCTGGGCGAGCCGACGATCGGCTTTGCGGACACGATCGTCCGGATGACGCCCGACGATTTGCGCAGCCACATGCGAGCCCACTACGCGCCCAATTCGGTCGTCGTCGCGGCGGCCGGAAACGTCGATCACGACGCCTTCGTCGAGCTGGTGTGCGAACAGTTCGCGTCGTTCGAGGGCGCCTGCGAGCTGCCGCAAGCGGAGCGGCCCGCGACGACCCCGGGGGCGCACATCCAGTATAAGGATAGCGAGCAGGCCTACGTCGTGGTGGGAACGCGCGGCATCGACGTGCGGGACGACCGCCGTTACGCGCTCTCGCTGCTCGATACGATTCTGGGGGGAGGCATGTCGAGCCGGCTCTTCCAGGAGATTCGCGAGCAGCGGGGTCTGGTTTATAGCGTTTACTCGTTCCAAGCGGCGTATCGCGCAGCCGGGCTTTTCGGCGTCTATGCCGGTACGTCTCCGGAAAACGTGCAGGCGTGCATCGACGTGATCGTCGAGCAGTTCGAGCGCATACGTAACACCGAGGTCGACGCGGCCGAGTTCCAGCTGGCCAAGGAACACATCAAAGGCAACCTGACGCTGTCGCTCGAGTCGAGCTCGAGCCGGATGATTCGGCTTGGCCGCAACGAGTTCGCCCTCGGCCGGCACGTCAGCCACGAGGAGATCGAACAGCGGATCGACGCCGTGACGGCCGGCGACGTCCAGCAACTGGCGCGCGAGCTCCTGATTGACGCGAATTTGGGACTCTGCATCATCGGGCCGGTCGACGAAAGGTCGATCGCCTTTAATCGTCACGCAGCCTAGCATGTAGCCTTCCTATGAAAGGCTCGCTCGGAGACTATCTGCTCGCAAGTTCGCTGATTCCACATTTGTGGTCGGGAAAGCTCATTGGGGCTATGCTGATCACCTTCATCGTGCAGGGCGTAACGATTGGGGCGTATGCGGCTCGGCTAGCCGGAGTTCAAACCAAAAGAATCGCGACCTCGATTTCATTGTTCAATCTTTTCGTAACGACTGGGCGGCTGGCAAATCTGTTTGTGATCTTCTTTATGGGGCCGCTCTCGGATCAGGCCGCCAACGCGGTCGCGAAGCTCGAGGGCAATCCAGTCGCCGTCGCGGCGTGGCAGCACACGCTCGAAACGCAGCTTCGGCTCATCGTGTTTGCCGGTTCGCTCGGGATGATCGTCTTTGCGCTCTTCCTGCCGATGTTCACCTATCTCTTTCGGCGAGGCGTGCATTCGTTCGAGGCACGGGGATCGGTACCGCACTCGCTGGTGCGACTGCTTTCACCCAGAGTGATGGTCAACGTCCTGCGCGCGCAGCGACTCCCGCCGTTAACAACGCTGCTCGGCTTCGACTGGCGCGTGCTTCCCAAGCGACTGCTGATTTTCAATACGGTGGTGATGTGCGTCTATGCGATCGGCGTGCAGTCATCGTACCTCGCCTCGGTCCTCGATGTCGAAGTGCGTGGGACTGCGATCGGGCTCTCGGGCGTCGTGAACGGGATCGGCACTATCGCCTTTACGCTCTTTGTGGACCCAACCTCTGCGATCATCACCGACCAGGCCATTCACGGCAAGCGCAGCGTCGAGGAAGTTCGCTCCATGGTGTTCTACTTGTCACTGACGGCCATTATCGGATCGCTGCTTTCTCAGGCGATTCTATACCCGGCCGCGGTGATTATCGAGGTGGTCGCACGCTTTGCTCTACATGTTCATCTATAAAACCCGGCTCGCGCGGGCTCTGCTCGTGCTGAGCGCGGCGTGGCTCCTGACGGGCTGCGCAGGCTCGATCGAGAACTGGATCGTGAATACACGAGTCCATCAGGGCGATACGGCGCTCGCCCACGGCAACGTCAACGACGCCGCGCTCGCCTACCGCCTGGCGTTACGCGTCGATCCGAGGAACAGCCGTGCGCGGGCGGGTTTCGTGCAGGCGGCAGCCGAATTGGCCCAAGTGCAGTACGGCAAGGGCGCCTTCGATGAAGCGTTGAGCACCGTCGAGGGCGGACTCGCCGTCGACCCGGAAAGCCTGCGCTTAGCCGCGCTGAAGACGACGATCGACCAAGCGAAGTTAAAGCGCGAAATCGTCATCTCGAACTATCCTACCTTCCACGCGACCGGCCTGGAGATTCAGCGGGCTTTCGCGCAGCTCAATGTGACCAACGCGCTGCTGTTGCGCAGCCTCAAGCGGTTCGGGTATACGTTTGACCCGGACGATCTCACCGCCGCGATCAAGCGAAGTTACGAGCTGCAGCTCGATATCGTAAAGAATACGAATCGGCTCATCATCTACCGCCAGCTGGTCACCTCCGGCGTGCCCGAATCGCCCGCGCAATCGGCCGCAACTGGCGGGACCAGCTCGCTGCTTCCGCTGCCCTAGGTTTCCGGTATTATGGTCGGCTGGCTTGAATCGTTGTCCACGCCGGTAGCTGCGGTCGTGATCGTGGGCGGCTTTGTTCTGCTGTCGCTGGCCGTCGGCTACGTCGTTGCGAAGATCACCTCGCGCGAGATTCGAAGCGCGCACAACGACCTGGCCGGCTTCATTCTGGCCGTGGTCGGCGTCATCTACGCGGTGCTGCTGGCTTTTATCGCGATCGGCGTCTGGGAACGGTTTGAGGTCGCGCAGGCGCGCACGTACGATGAGGCCGGCGCGCTGTCAACGATCTACCGCGATAGCGAAGCCTTTCCGGAGGGAGAGAAACTGCGCCGGGAAGTACGCCAATATACCGAATCGGTCATCACGGTCGAGTGGCCGCTGATGCGCAGCGGCGCAGAGTTTCGGCTTCCCAGCCCGCTGCTGGAGCGCACGGCCGGTACGATTCGGTCGCTCTCCGTCACCTCGATGCGCCTGCAAAACATCCACGCGCAAATGCTGACCGCAGTCGACACGGCGCTTCTCGATCGCGATGCGCGCCTTACGGTCGACTCGAGAGGAATCAACGGAATCATCTGGTGGGTGCTTCTCATCGGCGCATTGGTGACAATCGGATTCACGTACCTCTTCGGCTTCCACCACACCGTCATGCAAGCGATCATGGTAGGATCGCTTAGCTTCCTGATCGGCGTGGTGATCTTTCTAACTATTGCACTGGACTACCCCTATCGCGGCAGCATCGCCGTCCAACCCGCCGCCTTTCGCGCGGCAGTTGAAAACTACGACATCATCGGGCCTTGAGCGACAACATGCAAATGCGATGGGCATCGAGGAAGGCGCGACCCCTGCCGACGCGGTCGGCGGTGCGAAAGGCGCGCCAGAAGGCCTGCGCGCCCGGCACGACTTTCGTGGGATCGGTTTCGTAGACCGGCCAACCAATATCCGTGGTGCGCAACGGGAAACGGGCCAGCCAGGCGCACAGGTCGAGATTGCGGCGCAGCCTGTTGTCCTCGATCGAGATGAAGTAGCGCGCGCCTTTGCGGATGGCGCTCTGCTGATCGAAGGGCGTCCATAACGCGGGATCCTCCTCCCATCCGAAGCGATCGATGTAATACTGAACGTCGGGTCCGTAGTGACCGATGACGACCAAGGCATTCGGGTCGAGCGTGCGATCGAGATACCGCGCGTTAAGATACGCCTCTTCGTTGTACTCATAGTAAGCCGCGATCGAAGTGCGCACCAGCAGCAGCGCCACGAGAGCAACGAAGGGAACGACGCCGAGCAACGCATAACGCGCGGTGGGAGCCAACTCGGAGCGTCGAACCTCCGCTACGAAGCGCGCAGTCGCGCCGCCGATTGCCAAGGCGCAAAGCGGAAGTAACGGAAGCATGTAGTAATCGACCCGCTCCACGGTCACGACGACGTAGACGTAGGCCAAGCCGCCAAGCAGCCATCCCCAGAGCAGCGCCTTGCTGCGCGCAGCGATCCACGGCAGCGCCCCAAAGCTCACAACGACGAGCAAGAAGGAGAGATTCCCGAGCATCGTTCCGCGCAGCATGCCGACGACAAGCCAGAACTGCGACATCTTTGCCGCGAAGGCACCGGCGCTGCCGAACGCGGCCGCGAGCGCGGGAAGAACGTGAAGCTCCGTGATCCCGCTGGTCCAATGCCATTCCGCGTAGGAGGCGACGCGCCGATCGTAGAGCCAAAGTACGAGCAGCGGAGCCGCGAGCAAAATCCCGACTGCACTCCAAGGCATACGCCCGGGGCGGCGCGCGCGCTCCCAAACGAGACCGAGTACCGGCGCGAGGGCGATCACCGCCACGGGCTTCGCGAGATAGGCGACGCTGAGGAGCGTGACGGCGAGACCCAGCGCCCGGCCGAACGGTGGTTGGT
>JASHXG010000071.1 GCA_030043675.1 Vulcanimicrobiota bacterium | reverse complement strand
GACGATCGGATAGCCTAACGCGGACGTATGTCGATCTTCTTCTTGTGCAGCCACTCGATGATGTCGTCGGTTACTTGCGCGCTGGTCAAAACGTCCGCTTCGACCACGTGGTCGGCGTGGGCGTAGTACGGCAAGCGATTGGTGTAGAGATCCCTGATCTTTGCAAGCGTCGGAGCCGGACCAAGAAGCGGACGAACCACGCGGCTGCGCCGAATGCGTTCCAGAATCTGCTCCGGGGAGACCTTAATAAAGACGCGATACGCGCGCTTCTTGAGGAGCGTCCGGTTCGCCTCCAGCGTAACGGCGCCGCCTCCGAGCGCGACGATGCCCGCTTCGCCGT
Source organism: Vulcanimicrobiota bacterium (assembly GCA_030043675.1). GTDB lineage: Bacteria > Vulcanimicrobiota > Vulcanimicrobiia > Vulcanimicrobiales > Vulcanimicrobiaceae > Cybelea. The sequence continues at coordinate 2,925 of JASHXG010000071.1, read as the reverse complement.
CTTCCAAGACGCCGCTGAGGGCCGCTCGTTCGTAGGATCGGAACGCCGGTTCCCCTTCGTTATAGAAGATGTCCGCGACCGCTCCATGCGCGCGCGCCACTAACTCGTCGGTATCGAAGAACGCGCACTTCAGTTTGCGGGCCAGTCTTCGCCCGACGGTCGATTTCCCGGACGCCATGAACCCGACCAAGGCGACGTGCCGTTTCATCCAAAGAGTATGGCCGCCGCAGCGTTGCTGCGCTGCAAATTGTCGATCGTCTCTTCCATCGAATCGCCGCCGTATTTCTCGAGAACCGGCGCCATCAACGCGAGGCGCACCATCGCCTCACCAACGATGGCCGCGGCCGGCACGACGCAAACGTCGCTCCGCACGATCGTCGCGGGAGCGCGGCTGCGCTCGTGGAGATTCACCGACGGCAGCGCCTTGCTCAGCGTCGGGATTGGTTTTACCGAGACCCTCACGACGATCGGTTCTCCGTTACTCATGCCGCCCTCGATGCCGCCGGCGCGGTTGCTTGGGCGAACCACGCGTTCGCCGTCGAGCTCGAAAACGTCGTGCGACTCGGAGCCGCGCTTCGCCGCCACGCCCGCGCCCAGGCCAATCTCCACCGCCTTCACCGTCTGCATGCCCATGACCGCACCCGCAAGAATCCCGTCCAGCCGTTGCGCGGGCTGCCGATTGCTCCCAACGCCGACCCTGAGTCCGTCGACGCGCACGACGAACTGTCCACCCAGGGTGTCGCCGGCCGCGCGCGCGGCGTCGATCGCCTCTATCATTCGCCGTCCCGCCTCGGCATGCGGGCATCGCACGTCGCTCGATTCGACGTCGCTTTGCGTCCAATCGTCGAGATCGGGTGCCTCGACGGCACCGATGCGTGACACGTAGCTGCGCGTGACGATCCCGAGCGCCGCGAGAAATTGCGCGCAGATCGCGCCGAGGCAGACGCGCATCGCCGTCTCGCGCGCACTGGCGCGTTCGAGAACGTTGCGCAGGTCGCGCTGGCGATACTTGAGAGCACCCGCATAATCGGCATGCCCGGGACGCGGGTTCGAGAGCGGCTCGCCGCCGCCGGTGAGCGGATCCATCAGTGCCCGTACCTTCGGCGTGAGGTAATCGCGGTTATGCACCACCACGGCGATCGGCGATCCGAGCGTTTCACCGCCGCGCACGCCGGCAAGGAACTCCACCTCGTCCTGTTCGATCTTCATCCGCGCGCCGCGGCCGTAGCCGCCCTGGCGGCGCGCGAGGGTCTCGTTGATCCGTTCGACGTCGAGCCGAAGATGCGCCGGGATTCCGTCCAGAATGCCGACTAAGGCAGGACCGTGCGATTCGCCGGCGGTGAGGTAGGCAAACATGGAAAGCCTTCCCTTCGGCGCCGTAGCGCGCCTACTCTGCCGCGCTCCTGCCTCATGGAACCTGCGTCTTCAATCGCTCGATCGCGTTGCGGTGAAGCCGCGTAAGATGCCGCCGCGAGTAGCCGAGGCGAGCCGCCAACTCGACCACCGTAACGCCGTCGAGATGAATCGAGCGGACGATCTGACGTTCGAGCGGCGTCAGCCCCGCGAGCATTCGTTCCACGGTCAATCGGTCGAGAACATCTTCGATCCCGTGTGGTCCCTCCCCAAATGCCGTGCTTGCGAGCAGCTCGAACGAGATGACGTGCCGGCTCGCGCGATAGGCCCGTATCTCGCGCACCTCGCTCGCGCTCGCACCGGTCAACCGCGCAACGTCGGCCTCCACCGGCTGACGACCGAGCAGCGTCCAAAGTTCGCGCTCGGCGGCAGACCAGCGGCGTTCCGAGTCGCGAACGCCCCGTGGCGCGCGCAGGAGCCGCTCGCTGTCTCGCACGTAGTGCATCAGCTCGCCCACGATCAAGAGCCAGGCGTAGGCCTCAAACGGCGCACTCTGCGAGGGATCGTAGCGATCCGCGGCTTTAATCAAACCGATGGCAGCGACTTGCTCGAGGTCGGCCTTGTCGAGGCCGCGGCGTAAAAACCGGCGTGCCGCCCGCCGACACAGATACCAATGCCCGGTGACCACGCGGTCGCGCTCGACGATCGCGCGATCGTGTTGAAGCGAAAGAGCCACACCCAACCTCTGCTTCTTCCGAGATACCGCCGGAATGGTGTTCCGCGGCTCCCGTGGCAACGGTTATATACCAACCGATGTGAAAGCGCAATACATCAAAAACGAAATTGGCTACAGATGTCCTCGGGGCTTACGATGCGGGAACTATTGCAAGATTTGACTAACGCCGCGCCATGAACGCGCGCCGGTTCGCTCTCGTCGTGCTCGCGTTGCTCGCGATCGCGGCTCTGCGTGATTGTGCGCGTCTCGGCGACGCGCTGCCGTGGCGTCAACTCTACGATTTCCAGGACTTTTACTGCGCCGGCGGCGCGCTCGACGAGGGCGCCGATCCCTACGCGTACGAACCCCTTCATCGGTGCGAGCATCGCGTCAACCAAAGCGAGCTCTACCGCCGCGACCCGCAACGGGCCGTGCCCGCGCCCTTGCCGCCCTACGACTTTCCACCGTTCATGCTCGCCGCGCGTCTCGCTTTTCCGGCTGCGCGCGCCGTCGACGCACTTGCGATCGTGCTGGCCGTCGCCGCCTGCGCGATCGGTCTCGCGATGGCGGGCATCCCGCTCGACGTCGCAGCGGCAGCACTCGTGTTGCCCGCTGGATATTTGCTCTTGAACGCGGGCCAGGTGATTCCGTTCGCGTTGCTGGCGCTGGTTTTTTGCGGGACGGCGCTGGCACGGCGCCGCGACGCGACCGCGGGCGTGTTGGCCGCGTTGACGCTCATCGAACCCCATCTTGGTCTACCGGTCTGCGCGGCGTTGCTGCTCTGGGTACCGGCCAGCCGCGTGGGGCTCGCCGCGACCGCGGCGGTTTTAGCTGCAGCCGGCGCGCTCGTGCTGGGC
>JASHXG010000070.1 GCA_030043675.1 Vulcanimicrobiota bacterium | reverse complement strand
GAGAACGGCGGACAGAGCTGGCACGCCCTCAGTCCCGATCTCACGCGCGCCCACCCGGGCGTTCCTCCGGTGCTCGGCGCGTTCGAGGGCGACGACCCGCAGGCCGGAGCGCACCGCGGCGTCGTCTACGCGCTGGCTCCATCGTACGTCCGGCGCGGAACGATCTGGGCCGGCACGGACGACGGCCTGGTTTGGATCACGCGCGATGGAGGCCAACACTGGAACAACATCACGCCGCCGGGATTGACGGCGTGGAGCAAGATCTCGCAGATCGATGCTTCACGCTTCGACGATGCGACCGCATTCGTCGCGGTCAATCGCTTTCGCCTCGACGATCTGCGGCCGTACGCGTACGTCACGCGCGACGGCGGCAGCACTTGGCAGCCGATCACCAACGGACTGCCGAACCAGCCGGTCAACGCAATCCGCCAGGATCCGGTCGAACCGCGATTGCTCTACGCCGCCACCGAGAATGGCGTCTACGTATCCTTCGATGCGGGCGCGCACTGGCAATCGCTGCAGCTGGCGCTCCCCCACACATCGGTGCGCGACCTCATCGTTCACGACAACGACGTGGTGATCGCGACGCACGGGCGCGGCTTTTGGATCCTCGATGACGTCGAGCCTTTGCGCGAGCTGGCGCGTGGAGTGGCCGCGCTGCCGCATCTCTTCGCGCCGGTGACGGCGTACCGCGTGCGGCGCAGCACCAACACCGATACGCCGCTGCCGCCTGAGGAACCCAGCGGCGAGAATCCGCCCGACGGCGCCCCGATCGACTACGCCCTTGCGTCCCCGGCCGGGCACGTGACGATCGCGATCTACGACAGCGACGGCCGTTTGGTGCGCCGCTACAGCAGCAGCGACCAAGCGCCGCCGCCGATTCCGAACCTCGACAAGCCCGCCTACTGGGAGCGTCCCTTTGCGGCGCCCTCCACGAGCGCGGGGATGCATCGCTTCGTGTGGGACTTGCGCGAGCCGCCGCCGCGCTCGCTTCGCCAGGACCTCCCGATCTCGGCCGTGCCGCACGACACCCCGCGCGTGCCCCAGGGCGCGCTCGTCGTGCCCGGCCGCTACACGGTCCGCCTGGACGTCGACGGCAAGCTCGCGCAGAGCTCGCTTACCGTGGCCATGGACCCGCGCGTCTCGATCGCGCCGCAAGCGCTTCAAGCGCAGTACGCGCTGGCCCACCGCATCACCACGATGATCGACCGCAGCTACGACGCGGCAATGGCCGCGAAAAAGACCGGCGACGACAAGGCCGCCAAGACCTTTGCAACGCTCAACGACGAACTCGGCTTCCTGCTCGAGACGGTGGATGGGGCCGACGCGCCCCCGACCCGCCAGGCGACCGAAGCCGTGCAGCTGCTCGAGCGCCGGCTCGCCCAATCCGAGGTACGATAAGCGATTGCTTGGGAATACTCACCCCTGGAAAGGAGCTGTCTTTATGAGCATCGTTCGCCTTTCACTCGTATCACTGGCGCTACTCGTCTGCGCGGCGCTCCCCTTCGCGGCGGCAACGGCGGCAACCAACACGCTGACGGTCACGCTGAACGCGGAAAATAACTCGGGAGAGACCGGAACCGCGACGCTCACGCAAGAGACCGGCGGAGTCCAGGTCGTGTTGGCAATTAAGGGCGCCCCGGCGACGGCCCAGCCGGCCCACATTCACACCGGAACGTGCGCCGAGCTCAAGGGCGTCGTCTATCCGCTGACCAGCGTGACCAACGGAAGCTCGACGACCGTAGTCAAGGGCATCACCATCGATCAGCTGCTCAAGAGCCCGATGGCGATCAACGTGCATAAGAGCGCCAGCGACCTTGCGACGTACGTTGCCTGCGGCAACATCGTCGCGAGCAGCAGCTCGATGTAGCGATTCAGCCGGCGAGAAGTTCGGCGTAGCGCGCCGGATCGATGTTGCCCCCGCTCACGATTGCGCCGACGCGCTTGCCGCCGACGCCGGATAATCGTTTGCACAACAGCGCGGCGAGCGCGGCCGCGCCGCTCGGCTCGATGACGAGCTTCATCCGCTCGAAGGCAAAGCGCATCGCCTCGCGCAGCTCGGCGTCGCTCACGGTAACGACCGCACGCACGTGGCGGCGCGCGATCGCAAAGGTTAGCTCGCCCGGCGACGTCGTCTGCAGCCCATCGGCGATCGTCCGTGGCACCGGAATCGTCACGCGCTCGCCGCAAGCGAGCGACTGCGCGAAATCATCGCCGGCTTCGGGTTCCACACCGAAAATCTCGATCGCCGCGTCCAAGCCATGCGCGGCGATCGACGTCCCGGCCATCAATCCGCCGCCGCCCAACGGCACGACGATCGCGTCGAGCGGTCCGGCGTCGCCGAGAAGCTCGAGCGCCGCCGTTCCGGCGCCGGCGACGATCCGCGGATCGTCGAACGGCGGCACGACCGTTGCACCACGTTCGGCGGCCACCTCGTGCGCGATCTCTTCGCGGTGCGAACGTTCGCGTTCGTAGAGCACGATCTGCGCACCGTATCCGCGGGTCGCGTCGAGCTTCACGCGCGGCGCGTCCGACGGCATGACGATGGTAGCCGGAATGCCCAACAGGCGCGCTGCGAGCGCCACGCCCTGCGCGTGATTCCCGCTCGAATAGGCGACGACGCCGCCGCGGCGCGCTGACTCCGGCAGGGAGACGAGAAAATTATAGGCGCCGCGAAACTTGAAGGCGCCCATACGCTGCAAGTTTTCGCACTTGACCGCAATCTGCGCGCCGGCTCGCTCGTCGAGCGTTCGCGAGCGCATGACGGGCGTGCGATGCGCGACACCCGCCAGACGCTGCGCCGCCGCCCGGACGTCTGCTAGTTCAAGCGCCGGCAAGCTATTGAGGCACGCCGCCCGGCGGCGCCATATGAAACTCCCAATCAACGACTTTTCCCTGGTCGTCGAGGCGCATCCGTTCGACGTACTCGCGATTTTGGAACCTCACACCGAAGCAATGCCAGCCGGGAGAGCAGTTGGCGAGCTCTTTGACCGAGAGCAGCTTCCCTTGGTTGTTGAGCTCATCCGACCATTGCGCGACCTGCACGCGCGTGACGGCTACGCCTTTGGCGATATCGCCTTGTACCGGCCGCAGGTCGTTATTCATCACCGCGCGTGTGACCCGATCGGCTTCACGCTCGTACTTGTTTTCACCCGAACAGCCTGCCATCGCGACCAAGACTGCCGCCAACAGCAGGAGCGATCGATAGGCCTTCACGATGCCAGCGCTTCCTTGCGCACGTCCGCTGCAAAAGGAACGAATGCGATGTTCGGATTCCATTCCTGCGCCAACCGCACGCTCCACTCGCTCTCGAAGAGCGCGGCCGCGCGTCCGTCCCAGTCCTCGACCAACGTCGCGTTGGACGGAAGCTTGGCACGGGCGATCGTTTCGCGGTCGCCCTCAACGTGTCGCGCCAACGTAAACGGCAGCGTGTGCATCATGGTCTTCACGTTGTACTCCGCTTCCAGGCGATACTTGGCGACGTCGAACTGCAAAGCGCCGACGACCGCCAGAATCGGTTCGGTTCGCGTCGATCCGAACGCATAGAATACTTGCACGGCTCCCTCCTCGCGCAGCTGTGCGATACCTTTTCCGAACGCTTTGT
>JASHXG010000009.1 GCA_030043675.1 Vulcanimicrobiota bacterium | reverse complement strand
TCAGAACATCGTCAAGGCCGTGCAGCAAGCCGCGGCCGAACTCGCCGCGCACCCCGCGGCCGAACCGGCCGCCGCAGGGAGTTGAGTATGGTAATCGGACAGGCGATGAAGCGCAAGGAGGACCCGCGCTTCATCCGCGGCCGCGGCCGCTACCTCGATGACATCGTGCTTCCGAATATGCTCTATCTAGCCTTGGTACACAGCCCCTATCCGCACGCGCGCATCAAGAGCATCGACAAGAGCAAAGCGATGGCGCTTTCGGGCGTCAAGGCCGTGATCACCGGTGAGGATCTCGATGCCGCCAAGCTCGAATGGCTGCCGACCTTCCATGGCTTCGACAAGCAAATGGTGCTGGCGCTGGGCAAAGCGCTCTACCAGTATCAAGAGGTCGCCGGCGTCGTCGCGACCACGCGCGAGGTCGCTCACGACGGTGCCGAGCTGGTCGAAGTCGAGTACGAACCGCTCGATCCGGTCGTCTCACCCTTCCAGTCGAAGGAAGACAAGATCATTCTGCGCGACGACCGCGAGACGAAAACGAACCATATTTATCACTGGGAAGTCGGCGACAAAGAGAAGACTGCCTCCGCGCTGGAGCGCTCGGCGGTTCGCATCCAGGAGCGCATCCTCTCGCCGCGCTGCCATCCGGCCCCGCTCGAACCCTGCGGTATGGTCGCCGACATGAACAAGGCGACGGGCCGTTTGACCGTCTACATGACCTCGCAAGCGCCGCACGTGCATCGGACGGCGTTTTCGCTGGTTACGGGCATCCCCGAGGACAAGATTCACGTGATCTCGCCCGACGTCGGAGGCGGCTTCGGCAACAAGGTACCGGTCTATCCGGGCTACGTCGTCGCGGCAGTCGCCTCGGTGATCATTGGGGTTCCGGTGAAGTGGGTCGAGACGCGCACCGAAAATCTCACGACCACCGGTTTCGCGCGCGACTATCACATGGACGTTGAGATCGGCGCAACCAAAGAAGGCAAGGTCACCGCGCTCAAGGTCTCCACGACGGCCGACCACGGCGCTTTCGACGCGGCCGCCGATCCGCGCAAGTATCCCGCCGGAATGTTCGGCATCGTGACCGGTTCGTATGATTTTCCAACCGCGTTCGCCGAAGTCGACGCCTACTTCACGAACAAGGCGCCGGGTGGGATCGCTTATCGCTGCTCGTTCCGCGTTACCGAAGCCTCTTTCGCGATCGAGCGCGGCATGGACATTCTCGCGCGTAAGCTCGCGATAGATCCCGCCGAGCTGCGCCGGCGTAACTTCGTGCGCAAGGAGCAGTTCCCGTATCCGTCACCGTTGGGCTTCGTCTACGACAGCGGCGATTACGAAACGACGATGCGCAAGGCGTTGGACAAGATCGGCTACGACGCGCTCCGTAAAGAGCAAGCCGATAAGCGCGCCAAAGGCGAGCTGATGGGCATCGGCGTCTCCAGCTTCACGGAGATCGTCGGCGCCGGACCGGGCAAGCACTTCGACATCCTTGGCATCAAGATGTTCGACAGCGCCGAGATTCGGATTCATCCGACCGGATCCGGCATCGTGCGTGCCGGTACGCGTCACCAAGGCCAGGGTCACGAGACCACGTGGGCGCAGATCGTGGCCGAAGAACTGGGCCTCGACCCGCAAGAGCTGCTGGTCGAAGAGGGCGATACCGACACCGCGCCTTACGGTCTGGGGACCTACGCCAGCCGCAGCACGCCGGTGGCGGGCGGCGCGCTGGCGTTGGCGGCGCGGAAGATTCGCGAGAAGGCCCAGAAGATCGCGGCCCATCTGTTGGAAGCCTCGGAAGCCGACGTCGAATGGAAGGATTACAAGTTCAGCGTCAAGGGCGTGCCGGGCAAGAGCGTCACGATGAAGGACGTTGCGTTTGCGGCGTACACCAATCCGCCCCCCGATACCGAACCCGGATTGGAGGCGACGTATTACTACGATCCGCCCAACCTGACGTTCCCGAATGGAACCTACATTGCGGTCGTCGACGTCGATAGCGAAACCGGTGCCGTGAAGGTGCGCCGTTTCCTGGCGGTCGACGATTGCGGCGTGGTGATCAACCCGATGATCGTCGAAGGGCAAGTCCACGGCGGCTTGACCGAGGGGTTTGCCATGGCGTTCATGCAGGAGATCCAATACGACAACGACGGCAACCACTTGAATACGAATTTCACCGATTACCTCGTTCCGACGGCCCTAGAAACGCCGCATTGGGAGACCGACAGCACGGTCACGCCGAGTCCGCACCATCCGATCGGCGCCAAGGGCGTCGGCGAGAGTCCAAACGTCGGCTCGCCGCAGGCGTTCGTAAACGCCGTGATGGACGCTCTCGCTCCGCTCGGCATCACGCACATCGACATGCCGTTGACGCGGGAAAAAATCTGGCGCGCGATCCGGGATGCCAAAGCGCAGCAATGAATCTTTCGTGGAACGGCACCGAAGAGATCCAGGCCGGCAAAGACGCCGTCTGGACGTTCATCAACGATCCGGCCAAGATCGCCACGTGTCTTCTCGACGTCCAAAGCACGACCATTCGCGACGCCCACAGTTTCGACGCGATCGTCGGCGTCGCGCTTGGCCCTGTGCGCGGTAAGTTTACCTTCAGGATCGCGCTCATACCGGCGAGCGACGGCAACCATATGGACATGAAGGTCTCGGGAGGCGGGTTGGGAAGCGTCGTCGACCTCGTTGCGGGCGCGGATCTCATCTCCAACGGCGACGCTTCGACCACCCTGAATTGGAAGGGCACTGCCGAGATCCGCGGTCCGGCCGCAACCGTCGGCGGCCGCGTGCTCGACACACAGGCGCGTCGCGTGATCGCTACGACTTTCGAGAACGTCAGGAAAAGCCTGAGCGGCAGCCCGCAGGCGCCGGCGAACGCCCCCGGAGATGGCAGCTAGCTTTTTCGAACGGGTCGCGGAGCTGGAACGCGCGCGCACGCCGTTTGCGCTCGCGACCGTCGTGGTCCGCCATCCGCCGGTCAGCTCGCATCTGGGCGATCGCGCGATCGTCTTTGCCGATGGACGCATGCAGGGATTCGTGGGTGGGGCTTGCTCGCGCGATATCGTGCGCCGTCAGGCGGTCGCGGCCATGCGCAGCGGGACCGGAAGACTGGTGCAGATCCGTCCGGGCGCGCCGCCCGACGCCGACGATGCAGCGCCTGTCGGGACGGTGATCGTGCCGATGGCCTGTACGTCGGAGGGAGCCGTGGACGTCTATGTCGAGCCGCACCTGCCGCCCCGCGTGCTGCTGGTCGCGGGAGCGACGCCCGTGGCGCGATCGCTCGTCGGCCTCGGCGAGCTGCTCGACGGTTTCCGCGTCGTGCGCGTCTTGCAGGAGACCGACCTGGCCGATCTTTCGCCGGAGGATCTTCGGGGCGTGATTGCGCTCTCGGCCCTGGGCGAGTTTCTGCGCGGACTCGAGCCGGGAGAGCGCGCGTCGCTGGTCGCGGTCGTCGCCACGCAAGGTCATTACGACGAGCCGGTTCTCGAAACGCTGCTCGACGCGCAGGCGTTGCCCTACATCGGTCTGTTGGCGAGTCGCCGGCGCGCAGCCGGCGTCTTCGCGACGCTTGCCGCGTCGGGGATTGCGCGCGAGCGGATCGAACGCGTGCGCAATCCAGCCGGCCTGGACATCGGCGCTCGCCGGCCCGGCGACGTCGCGATTTCGATCTTGGCGGAGATTGTCGCGATTGTGGCTGCCATCGAACCGCAAGCGGTGCGGCCCGAATCGTTGAGCGAGAAACTCGCGGCCGATCCGGTCTGCGGCATGGACGTCGAGATTGCAGTCGACGCGCAGCGCGCGGAACACGACGGCCGGAGCTATTACTTCTGCGGCGCCGGATGTCGCACCATCTTTCAAGAGGATCCGTCGCGCTACGCCGTGGCGGCACATGCATGAACGGGACGCAGATCCGCCAACGATTCGCGCAGCGTGGCTACATCGCCGACGAAGACTTCGCGACCTCGATCGAGCTGATGCTCGCACTCGAGAAGCCGTTGCTGGTGGAAGGTCCCGCCGGCGTCGGCAAGACCGAAAGCGCGAAAGTGCTTGCCGACGTGCTAGACACCAAGCTGATCCGGCTCCAATGCTATGAAGGCCTCGACGCGGCGAGCGCGCTCTACGAGTGGAACTATCCCAAGCAGCTGCTGCACATCCGGCTGACCGAGGACCAAGGCCTCTCCCTGGCGGAGCGCGAGACACAAATCTTCAGCGAGCCGTTCCTGCTCGCGCGGCCGCTGCTCGAGGCCATCTCTCAAGCCCGCGCCCCGGTGCTGCTGATCGACGAAATCGATCGCGCCGACGAGGCATTCGAAGCCTTTCTCCTCGAGCTGCTGGGCGAGTTTCAAGTAACGATTCCCGAACTCGGCACGATCCGTGCGAAGGAGCGTCCGGCGGTGATCGTCACCTCGAATCGCTCGCGCGAGCTCTCGGATGCGCTGCGCCGTCGCTGTCTCTATCTGTGGATCGCATATCCGGAGCTCGAACGCGAGGTTGCCATTCTGCGGGCACGCTTGCCCGGCGTGAACGAACGACTGGCGCGGCAGATCGCGCGCTTCATGGAGTTTCTGCGCGCGCAACCGTTCCAGCGCGTTCCGGGAACGGCCGAGAGCTTGGACTGGGCATTGGCGCTGGTGCGTCTGCACCGCGATGAACTCGACGAAGCGACGCTCGAACTCACCGCCGGTTGCATTCTGAAGGTGCAGGAGGATTGGGAGCTCTTGCAAACGCTCCGCGCGCAGTATCGGCCGCTCTTGGCGCCTGACGCGGGCGACGAGGTGGTGCCTACGCCGCCGCAAGCCGATTACGGCCTTGGGTCGGTGCGTGCGAACCTCGGATGAGCGCGAATCTTACTGCCGGGATCGTCGAGTTCTGCGGGCATCTGCGTCGCGAGCATGGGTTCAAGGTCGGCCCAAGGGAAGCGCGTGACGCGATGCGAGCGATCGAATGCGTCGGGATCGCGCGGCGGACGCGCGTCGTAGCCGCGTTGCGTAGCGTCTGCTGCAGCAGCCCGGAGGAGATCGCGATCTTCGATCGCGCCTTTGCGGCCTTCTTCTCACTCGCGCCGGGCGTTGCGCAACCCCGCCCGCGGCGCCATCCGCAGGCGAGCGATGCAGGAGCCACCGGGGCGCCGCGCCGGTCCGCGCCGGCCGCGGAGAGCCTGGCCGAAGGCTGGGAGCTGCGCCGAGCGCAGTACAGTCCGGCAGCATCGCCGGTCGACGCCGTGGCCATTCCGACCGAAGGGCTCGCTGCGGCGCTTACGCAAGCGCAACGTCTGATCCAACGCCTGCATCTAGCTCGATCGCTGCGGTGGAAACCGAGTGCCCGCGGCGAGCGATTCGATCTGCGGCGCACGTTGCGCGCCGGTCTGCGCACCGGCGGCGAGCTGATGCTGCCACGGATGCTCGATCACCCGCTGCGCAATCCGCGCTTCGTTCTGTTGCTCGACGGCAGCCGCTCGATGAGCGAGCACAGCGCGCGGATGCTCCAGTTCGCCTATGCGCTTTGCCGCCGCACGCGCCGCGCAAGCGCGTTCGTTTTCAGCACGAGACTCCGCGAGGTCACCCGCCAACTCCGTTGCGCTGCTCGTAATGCGTATCGCTTGGAGGGTTTAGGAGAGGCTTGGGGCGGCGGGACGCGCATCGGCGCAAGCCTGGGCGAGTACCTTCGAAACTTTAGCGGACTCTTGAGCGATCAAACGTTCGTGATCGTGATGAGCGATGGACTCGATGTCGGGGAGATCCCGCAGCTGCAGCGCGCGATGCGCGAGATCGCGCGGCGCTCGGCGGCGATTGCCTGGGTCAACCCACACGCGGACTCACCCGGCTATGTGCCCTCGGCCGACGGCATGCAGGCCGCGTTGCCCTATCTCACGACGCTCGTCTCGTTCGGGCGGCTCGGCGCGTTAACCAATCTGCGCCGGCGCCGAAGGATGGCCGCCGATGCGTGAGGTCTTCGCGACCGCCGCGGATTGGTTGGAGGAGGGCCGCAGCATGGCGCTGGCGACGCTGGTCGAGTTGCGCCAAGCCGCGACCGCTCCGATCGGTACGAGCATCGCGGTCGACGGCGAGGGACACATCGTCGGCAACATCGGTGCCGGCTGTCACGAAAGCGAGATCGTCGAGGCGTGCCTGCGCACGGCGGCCGACGGGCAAGCACGCCGGCTCGACCTCAACCTCGATGAAGACGAGTTGCTCGGCGGCAACGGGTGCGGCGCGGTCTTGCGGGTCGTAGCCTGGCGACCCGAGCGCGCTTTTCGCGAGGAGGCGCGCGCAATTGCGGCCGGCGCTCGCGAAGCGCGTCTTTCATTCGGCTACGATGGCGGCACGGCCGTTTTCGAGCACGTTTACCCGCCGAAAGAAACGTTGATACTGATCGGCGCCACGTCGCTGGCTGCGGAGCTGGCGACGATCGGCCGGCGGGTGGATTTCAACGTCGTCGTCGTCGATCCGCGACCCGCATTCGCGACGCGGGAACGCGTTCCCGACGCGGACGCGCTGGTGCGCGCGTGGCCGGACGAATATCTGCCGGCCGCGCTTTCGGAGCACACGTTGATCGTGATGCTTTCGCACGATCCAAAGTTCGATCTGCCGGCGCTGCGCTGTGCTTTGCGCTCCAATGCGCCATACATCGGGCTGCTGGGAAGCCGCCGCTCTCAGGCCAGCCGGCGAGCGTCGCTGCGCCATGAGGGATTCGATGAGGAAGCACTGGCGCGCGTGCACGGGCCGGCCGGCCTGGATATCGGCGGTGCGACGCTTGCGGAGACGGCGGTATCGATCCTCGCCGAGATCGTCGCAAGCCGGCACGAGCGCTCGGGCCAGCCGCTGCGAGTGACCGGCCGCGAGATCCATCGCCGCTCCGAAGGCTTCGCGACGCGGGCATGATCGCGGCGCGAGCCGTCATTCTCGCCGCCGGAACGTCGTCGCGCGTGGGACGGCAAAAACTCTTGATGGAGTTCCACGGCCGCCCGCTGATCGAGTATTCGATCGCGGCGGCGCGGGCGTGGAAGCCGCTCGTCGTTGCCGGTCCGCAGGTCGCAGGTTATCTGTCCGGCCGCTCCGACGTTACGGTGCTGCGCAACGACGCGCCGGAGCTCGGCATGGCACATTCGCTGAGTTTAGCGAATCGCGCTCTTCCCCAAGCCGGCGCAATCATCGTCTTGCTGGGCGACAAACCGTTGGTTGGCGCCGCGCTGCTCGAGTCGGTCTTGCGGGCTCCGGCCGAGGCGGACCTGGCCTACCCCATGCGCGACGGAATTCCGGGCCATCCGGTTCGGCTTTCCACGCGTGCCCGCCGCTACATCGACGATTTACCGCCGGGCGATACACTGCGCTGGCTGCGCGATCGCGCCGGCCTGCGCCAATGGGCGATTCCGACGGAAGATGATGGAGCATTTTTCGACGTCGATACGGTGGAGGCGTTCGACATCTAGAGCGTCCACGCACCAGGGGCCGCGCGGTTGCGCGGGAACCTACCCGGATCATGCGCAAGGCATCGGTCATCGATATATTTCTGACGTTCTTGCAGATTGGCGCGATTAGCTTCGGTGGAGGCGTCGTCGCCTATCTGCGAGATGGCTTGGTGCGTAACAAGAAGTGGTTCGGCGACGTCGAGTTTCTGGAGCTGACGTCGATCAGCAACACGCTGCCCGGCCTCAATGCCACCAATATCGCGATTCTCGCCGGCGACCGGTTGGGCGGCTGGCCGGGAGCTTCCCTCGCACTGATCGCGATGTGCATTCCGGCCTTCATCTTCATGACGGCGGCGGGCGTCGTGTATGGAGAAGCGCACGCGCGGCCGCTGGCGAGCGCGGCACTGCGCGGGGTCGCCGCCGCCGCAACCGGTTTGCTCGCCGCGACCTGGTTCAAAATCGGAAAGAAATCCCTGCGGGGATTCTATGACGCGTTCTTTGTGATGGCCGCAATCTTAGGCATCAACTACTTCAAGTGGGGCGTGCCGATCACGCTGCTGGCCGTGGGCGCGCTGGCGATCTTCACGTACCGGCCGACGACTACGCCGGCGGAGAAGCCCGCGCAGGAGGAAGAACAGTGGATCAACTCCCTGCACTAGCTAAAGTCTTCGCCTATCTGTCATTCTTGACGATCGGCGGAGGGATGGCGGCCTTCCCCGAGATGCGGGTGCAGATCGTCGACGTCCACGGCTGGTTGACCGCCGAACAACTGACCCACGTCTACAGCACCGGACAGATGTCGCCGGGCCCGAACATGATGATGGTCGCCGAGGTCGGCCAGCTCGTCAGCGGGTTTCCTGGCGCGCTCGTGTGTGCGCTCGCGTTTTTCATCCCGACCGGAATCCTGACGTTTTTGGTCGGGCGTTTGTGGACGCGCCTGGAGCAGTGGCCGTGGCGCGCCTCGATTCAAAAAGGGCTCGCGCCGGTGGCGATTGGGCTGGCAGTTGGCGGTCTGATCACGTTCGGCCGAACGGCCGTCACGGGATGGCTCACGTTGCTCGTCGCGCTCGCGACCTTCGCCGCCGTAGCAAAGACGCGAATCAACCCGGTGTTCTTCATCCTCGGCGGCGGCGTAATCGGCTTGATTGCGCTGCGATAATGGCGTCTACAAGAACGGGAGGCTGACGAGGCGAATGAGCCCGTAGGCCAACGCGAGAGTGCCCAGAGTGACGAGCATTAGGTGACGCGGGAAGACCATCTTCGTGCTCACTCCGGCCAAAAATGAGACGCCGGCGAAGATGACCGTCAACAGCAGGAAGGCGTCGGCGTGACGCGCTGCCTCCTGTGCCGAATCGAAACTTGCGGCGGCACTCCGGTTATAACTCTCGGCTTCCGATTTCGTGCGCAGCGTGTACTGCCGCATAACGAAGGGCGAACTCGGCGCCTTGGGATTGGTAAGCGGCTTAGTCGCAAGCCAGGCATTCATCGCCGGGCGCATCTCCGGCCGAAACCGTCGATTGAAAAACTCCGCCTCCCGTGTCCGGCCGCCGGCCACGGCGTTGATATAGTTCAGGAAGAGGGTCACATCGATGGTCATCAGCGCGTTGCTGCGGCCAATGGCTTCGGCGCTGCGCACGTGCTGTGCGTTCGCGATGCTGTAGAAGCGTGACTGCGCCTCCCCCCACCGCCCCGACTGATAGCTGCAGAATGCAGAGAGGACCGCGGCGATCGAGATCAACGCCACCGAGGCGACATCGACGACGCGGTCAACCGCCTTGCGGTCCAGCATTCCGGTACTCTTCCGCCTTGCGAAAAAGCGCCCCTATCGCAAAAGGCCCCGGTCATATCGGCGAGGAAGGCACAACGCCCGGTTCCTTCTTGGGGGTATGACAATGAGCCCTGAAAAGCTCATCTCGGCAGCCGTACTCGTTTCGCTGACGTTCAGCGCAGGCTTGGAAGTCAACCGCGAGCATCTGTTCGCGATTCTCAAAGACGTCGGCCTGCTCGCGCGAGCACTGCTCGCAAACTTCGTAGTCGTCCCTATTATCGGACTGCTGCTCGTCAAGCTCTTTGCGCTGCCCCCGGAGATCGCGACCGGCGTTCTCTTGATGGCGATTGCCCCCGGTGTCCCGCTCGTTCTCATTCAGGTCCGCAAACGGGGCGGCAGTCTCGGCCTCGCGGTTGAGCTCTCGCTGTTCCTGCCGCTGCTCTCCATCGTGACGGTGCCCCTGACCGCTCGGCTGCTGCTTCCTCCCGACGCAGTGGCGCAGCTTCCGCTCGGGCAGTTCGTCGTAACGCTGTTGCTCTTCCAGACGCTGCCGCTGTTGCTGGGAGTCGCCTTTGGCTACCGCGTCCCCGCGGCAGCGCCGCGGCTCTCGCGAATTTTCCGCATCGTCTTTGTCTTGACAGTTCTTGTGTTGCTAGCTGCGGCGGCTCCGAAACTTGCGCACAGCGTTGCGGTGGTCTACGGTTCACGGGGCATGGTGGCAATGCTCTGCATCGTCGTGCTGTCGATGCTGACCGGTTTGGCACTCGGCGGTCCGGCGCGTGAGACGCGACGCGTACTCGGAACCGCTACGACGCTGCGCAACATCGGACTCGCCGCGCTGATAGCGACCTCGAACTTCTCCGCGTCGTCGCTCGTCCCAGCTGCGATCCTGACCTACCTCTTGGTTCAATTCATCGTCGTGACGATCGTAGGCATCTACTTCACGCGCACCGTCGAGAGAGCTCCGGCATGATCGCACCCGTCATCTCGCAGTTCGGTTTCAAGACGCTCACCCTCGTCGACTACATTTCCTTAGTCGCGGCCACGACCAACGCGTTCAACGGCGCCCTCCTTGCGCGGCGCCCCGATCATTACCGGCACTTCACCGTGATGGGCATCGTCATCTTGGCGTACGCGGGCGGCATCGGCGGCGGCGTCGTGCGCGACGTGCTCGTCAACAAGGTCCCCTCGCCGCTCGTGAACCCGTGGTACCTGATCCTCTGCTTCGTCGCCGCTTGGCTCGCGCTGATCATCGACTACAGCAGCGCGCAGAAGTTCAAGGACGGTCTCTTTCAATTCATGACCGCCTTCACGCTGCCATGGTACGCGATCGTCGGTGCGCAGGCGGCGCTGACCGCCCATCTCGGATACTTGGCCGCGGTGCTGATCGGGATGATCGCGACGACGGCCGGCCGGTGGATCATCGACAGCGCCTGCCTGGTCGTTCCCAAGCAGCTCGTCCGCGGCGAGTTCTTCATGACGGCCGCAGCGCTGACCGGGATCGCGTACTGCGTCTGCATCGCCGGGCTCGGACTATCGGTGGCCCTATCGACGGCGATCGCGTTCTTTATCGGCTTCGGTTTCCGGCTCACCGCTCAGACCTTGGGTTGGGAGGAATGGGAGCCGTGGGAGCCCGAGCCCCTTACCGAAGGAGAAAAAGCGCGCAAGAAGCTCGGAGAGGGTTTGCGCGCGGAGCTCGGCGGCAGCGACGCCGGCTCGGCGAACAGCTAACATCGTAGGAGTAGTAAATCAATGAGCAAGACCGTAGAAAAGAGCGCCACGCCGCTGGTAACGCACCGCGAATTCAAGCTTTTGCTGAAGCCGGATAAGTTTTTGAGCCGTCAAGCGGTGCTCGATTTCAACGTAAAATTGGAGCAGACGGCGAAGAGCCTCGGCGTCCACTACGAACCGGTCGAGTCGCTCGACGCCCAGCTTCGGATCGTGCAGTTCTACGACACGAAGAACGAGGATCTGCGCAAGAACAAGCTGATTTTCCGTATTCGGCAGATTCGAGAGAGCGTCTGGCCCGGCGAGAGCTGGGAGCTCACCTTCAAGTGCCGCGCGCCCGAGTACGAAAAGGCGGCAGCTTTTGACACCGATACCAACCTGCCGAAGCTGCAGAAGAAGAAGTTCAAAGAGGAGCTCATTCGCGGCGACACGATCGGAACGATGACGAGCATTTTCTCGAACAACGTCATCGTCGACTATCCCGGGACTCAAGCGGAGATTCCGCTCTCGCGTCTCGCAGACCACCTACCGCATCTCAAAACGTTGGGCCTAGATTTGGAAGATACGCTCGCGATCGTCGCCGGCGCAAAGGTCTTCGAGCTTCAGTCGACCCTGGGGAATCTTTCGTTCGGGCACGGCGTCGTCGCCCACGCGACGCTGGCGGTCTGGGCCCGGCCCATTCCCGATCGCTTCGAGCCATTGATCGCCGAGTTTGGCTTCTCAACGCGGGTCGTCGATGGCGACGAGAAAGAGGAGAAAGGCCAACGGGCCGCCGACGATTTCTTCAAGGCGCTGCAGGTGTCGTTGAAGGACTACCTGAGCGACGGAACGACGAAGACCGCGCTGATCTATGGCGATCAAGGGGCCTGATACCAGGCGCGACGGCATGATCGTGATCCCAGGCGGCACGTTCCGCATGGGATCCGATCGTTTTTATCCCGAGGAAGCACCGATTCACGAGGTTCACGTCGCCGGCTTCTTGATCGACCCGTTTACCGTTACGAACAGTGAGTTCTCGAAATTCGTTCGCAAGACGGGATACGTTACCGTTGCCGAACGCGCATTGAATCCCGACGATTACCCTGGAGCCCCAGCCGAAAATCTGGTCCCGGGTTCGATGGTTTTTCACATGACGGCCGGTCCGGTCGACCTGCGGGATTACTCCCAATGGTGGTCGTGGACGCCGGGCGCATCCTGGAAGCATCCCGACGGCCCCGGCAGCTCGATCGATTCGCGCCCCGACCATCCGGTCGTTCACGTCGCGTATGAAGACGTAGAGACGTACGCGCACTGGGTCGGAAAACGGCTTCCAACCGAGGCCGAGTGGGAGTTCGCGGCGCGCGGCGGTCTGGATCAGAAGAGTTTCGTTTGGGGAGACGAGATGGAACCCGGCGGCAAGCCTGCGGCGAACACCTGGCAAGGGGATTTTCCCTGGCACAGCACCTATCGTCGCGGACCGGGCACGATGCCGGTGGGCCTGTTCGAGCCGAACGGATTCGGGCTTTACGACATGGCCGGCAACGTCTGGGAGTGGACCAGCGACTGGTACGTCGCCGAACGCGCCATTTTGGAATCGCCATGTTGCGCCGGCGGCGCCCGCGAGCTCAGCTACGATCCGTGTCAGCCGAAGTTTCGCATTCCTCGCAAAGTGCTCAAGGGCGGATCGTTCCTCTGTTCGCCGAGCTATTGTTTACGGTTTCGTCCGGCAGCACGCTCGCCACAGATGATCGACACCGGAATGTCACATCTCGGGTTTCGCTGCGCGCGAGATCTGTAGCGACTTCTAGCTGCGAAACGCGTTCAAGAGGAAGACGGCGCACGAGGCGGTGACGACCCCGGCGACTGCCGTGCCGCCGAAAAACAGCGGGCCGCCGATGCGGCCTTCCCCCATGATGGCGCGGTTGCGCGCGATGGCTACCAAAAGCCAGAGCGTCAGTGGCGTTGCCAGGCCGCCGGCGACTGAGGCCGCGTAGAGCAGAGCGATCGGCGAAGACCCGACCAGCGCGAAGGCTGCCGACAGCGCGAGACAGCCCAGCAAGACCGCGTAGAAGATCGGCGCGTCGCGCCAGCTCGCGTCGAGGCTGCCGTTCCGATCGAAGGTTTGCGTCACGACGTAGGCGCTGGTCGCCGCAAGAATCGGAACGGCGAGGGCGGCCGACGCGAGCAGCCCGACGGCAAAAAGCGCCGTCGCCCATCGGCCCGCCAACGGCTGCAATGCGACGGCTGCATCGGTGGCCGTTTGCACGTTGGAGTGACTCTTTCCGAGGGTTGCGGCCGTCGCGACCAGGATGAAGAAGAAACAGATTGCCGGCGCCAGCGCTCCCCAAGCGGCGTCGGACCTCGCCCAACCCGCGCGCGTCGCCGGCGTCCGGCGCTCGGAGACTTGGATCTGCTCCCAATAATACACGTAACTCGTTAGGGTCGTCCCAAGCAGCGCCAAGGCGCCGGTCACGACCGGCGGCGAGAGCGAGAAGCGTGGAAAGAACAGCGAGTGCGCAAGCGCCGACCAGTCAGGCTTGGCGAGCACGGCGCTGATGCCGTAGGCCACGAAGATGAAGGGAAGACAGGAGAGAACGCGCTCAACGCGCCGATAGGATCGCACCAGGAGCAGCGCGGCTGCACCAGCTGCGAATGGGAGGACAAAAACCTGGCGGGGCACGCCGAAGAGCAGCTTGAGCGATTCCGCACCCGCCTGGATATCGGCCGCAAGCGTCATGAGGTTCACGGAAACGACGGCAATCAGGGCGAGCAGCGCCCACGTCAAGCCGTACCGGCGCTTGATCGCGCCTTGAATGCTGATTTGCGAGGTGCCAACCGAAGCGGCGATGGACTGAACGATCGCGATCATCGGAAACAAGAGCACAACCAGCCAGGAAAGCATGTAGCCCGTCGCCGCGCCGACGACAGCCAGGCTTGCGACGGTCGTCGGATCCGCATCGGACGCTCCAGCGACGAAACCCGGTCCGAACGGGCTAGCGCGCTTTTGAGCTAGATGTGGAACGTGTAACCTAAGAGCGGGCCGTACATGTTCAGCCTCTGCGGGTGAGCGCTCGGAGGAAAGTTGAAGTAGCTGAGGGCGCGGTAGAGCGCGACGATGGTTTGGCCGTGATCGAATGCGTAGCCGGCGCCCCCATACGCCTCCCAGGACTGGTTGTTGCTGCCGTTCCCGAAGTCTCCGTAATACGGCACGAAGATACGCTGGTTAAAGAACACCTTGCCGCGCAAGCCAAGGATCATGTCATCGGCGGCATCGAACGTGTGGAGACTTCCCGATGGAGCGATGATTCCTCGCCGGCCGACGACGGCGTTGTAGCTCAGCGACGCCGAGATCGGGAACTGGCGCGTTCCGGCAAAGAAGCTTACATCCGCGAAATCATTGTGTGCGAGCGTGACGCCGGCCGCCAACTCCCAGATCGCGGGAGAGATGCGCGCGGTCGTATCGACGGTGAAGGGGATGTGGACCCTCCCGAGCGGACCGCTAATCGTTCCGACAAATGATGCGCTCGTCGCAGCGTTGAGGTAGATGACGTCACCGAAGAGATCGACGATGCCCTTGCGCGCGTCGAACGCGCCCGAGAATGCCGAGTCGACTTTCGGCAGGTAGTCACTCGGCCCGACCTCGATACTGGGCGCCACGATGTGAACCGGACGCGTGGGCAGCGTCTGAATCGTGTACTGCGCGTTGAGCTTGACGTTCGGGGCCCAAATGTACGGGGCGAGCGTGATGTGCAACTGGCCATCGTATTCACGGTCGAGAGGGGTGGGATTAGCAGGCGGCGGCAAGGGCGCCGGCGGCGGCGTCTGTTGCGCTCGCGCCGGCGCCGCGGCCAGCGCGAATCCTAGCATCACGAGCGGCAGCCAACGGATGAAATTCATAAAGTGCTCCAAAGTGCTTCGACTTGGCGCACGCTTCTATTGGGACGGTTAGCAAGCCTGCCCTATCTCCCCGCAGCAAGCACGGCCCCTGCCCTGCGCACCGCGTCGTAAAGCGCCGGATTGTCGAGTAATCCATACTCGGGGTCTTCGTTCGGTTGCGCCATGTATTCGTAGATCGTGACCGTCGGTGTAACCGGTGCGAGACGCACGATAGTCTGGTAGAGATCGGCGGCGTTATTTTTGCCGATCTCCGTGACGTAGACAGTCGGCGCCACGCCGTCGCGGTCGTTGCCGATTGCGTCGCGCAGCTGCTCGACCGCAGCCGCCATCTGATCGGGCCGGACGCCGTACGGGTGAAAGCCGTATCCGCTGACCGGCGGACTTGGATTCGCGTTTCGCAGAATCGAGGCCAATGCCACCGTCCAGGGCAAATCCTTTCCGGAAGTTCCGCTGGTAATGACCTGTATGCCGAAAGCGGCGATCGCCGGCGCGACCTGCTTGTAGTACGCGGCGTAATCGCTCACGCTTGCGAAGCCGTTGCTGTGAATGTCGGCTTCATTTGCGATCTCCGCGTAGCGCAGACAGCCGAACTCGCGGCGCGTGTACCGCGCGAAGAATTCCCCGACCGTATCGACCAGGTGCTGCTCGCCCATGTGATCGTCGTTCGGATTGGGAACGAGGATCATCGCCTGCAGTCCCGAGCTGCACACCGTATCGAGGCCCTGGTCTTCGCGATGCCAGCGCACTTGCTCGACGCGTAGCGCGTCCGGCCGCCATCCGACGCGCACGAAGCTCGCGTGCAGATTGTCGTGAATGTCGCGCATAACGGCCGGCGTGAAGAAGCGCCGTCGAATCGCAGGCCAGCGGATTCCGCCGACGGCCGGGAGCGCGATTCCAAGCTGCGCGTTCGCCGTCGCCGGCGGCGACGTTTGTG
This sequence comes from Vulcanimicrobiota bacterium, assembly GCA_030043675.1. GTDB lineage: Bacteria > Vulcanimicrobiota > Vulcanimicrobiia > Vulcanimicrobiales > Vulcanimicrobiaceae > Cybelea. The sequence goes on along the minus strand of JASHXG010000009.1, from coordinate 26,845 downwards.
AGACTCCCACCGATGGAGCCAACGCCAGCGCCGCGAGAATTGCAGCCGCGCGCCAAACAAGACGCATGCCAAGATAGTTACGCGCGAAAGGATCGATCTCCGCCCGCGAGAAGCGCCCCCGATGACGTTCGACATCCTGCAATCGTGTCCCGAGTGGTACCACTCGATCGAGCTGGCTCCGGGTGTCGTCACGCCGGGTCGCGCCCCGCTTGAAGTATGGAACGAAACGCTGCGCAAACTGCAGCTTCCCGACCTGCACGGCAAATCGGTCCTCGATATCGGCGCGTATGACGGTTTTTTTTCGTTCGCCGCTGAGAGACTGGGCGCGGCGCGCGTCGTAGCCCTCGATCACTACGTATGGTCCGCCGACATGGCCGCGTATATGGAGGAATGGAGAAGCTCGCGCGATTCCGGAATGCCGATGCCGCCCCCGCACCTATCGAGGCATTGGCGTCCCGTTGAGCTGCCGGGGCGGCGCCCGTTTGACGCGGCGCGCGCGATCCTCGAGAGCAACGTCGAGCCCGTCGTCGGCGACTTCATGACGATGGACCTCGCCGCTTTAGGACGCTTCGACGTCGTATTCTTCCTCGGCATCCTCTACCACTTGGAAGAACCGATGCGCGCGTTGCGGCGGGCGGCGACGGTTACCGCACCGGGAGGCGCGCTCTTCATCGAAACGGAGGCGGTGGAGCTTCCCGGCGCTCCCGATGCGCCCTTCTGCGAGTTTTTCCCCGGCAACGAGCTGAACGACGATGCATCGAACTGGTGGGCCCCCAACGCGAAAGCGCTCGAGGGGTTGGCTCGCGCGGCCGGCTTCGCTGATTTCACGCTGCTCTCCGGACCGCCGCGCCTCTCGTCGACGCAGCGGTTGCGAGCGCGGATGCGCCGCCAACGATTGCGGTATCGAGCGGTAGCTCGCGCCGATGCCCCGCGTTGAGCCCACCGTTTACAGGCTAAAAACAACTGACTATAATTGGCCTACTCAAGCTGCTTTAGCAGCCGCGCTGGAACAACTCGGAGGTTCGCGCGATGGAGCGTTCAGGGTGGGCACGGATCGCTGTCTTGGTAGCGCTGACCGGTTGCGCGCGGAGCTCGATGGTGCCGGCGCCACAAGTGGGACCACAGATGCTGCGTCTTGCAGTCTCGCCCGAGCAAGCGTCGTCGAAGATCCGGCACGTCGTCATCATCTTTCAAGAGAACCGCAGCGTCGACGATCTCTTCAACGGCTTCCCCGGCGCCGATACGGTTCGCAGCGGTTTGAACTCCAGCGGACAGAACGTGCCGCTGCGCCCGGTAAGTTTAACTGCGCCCTACGACCTCGGTCACTCGCACCAGGCGTTCGAGAAAGAGTACGCGGACGGTCAAATGAACGGGTTTGATAGGATCGGCGTGCGATGCTACTCGGTTCTACCCTGCCCACTCCAGCCACGTCGCGCCTACGGGTACGTGCCGCACGCCGAGGTGCGACCCTACTTCGATATGGCCTCGCAGTATGCGTTTGCCGACCATATGTTTCAGACCAACGAGGGGCCGAGTTTCCCGGCGCATCAGTACATCTTGAGCGGAACGTCGACCATCGCAAACGGCTCCGGGCTGCGAGCTGCGGAGAATCCGCTGGGAGGCGGGGGTGGATGCGACTCGCCGGCCGGAGTGGTGGTCGAGACGATCGATCAAGCGGGCCGCGAGGGAACGGCGATCTATCCGTGCTTCATTCGCCTTTCGCTCATCGACTTGCTCGAGCGCAAGTCGCTCAGCTGGCGCTACTACCAAGCCTCCACCGGACAGGGACTCTGGAACGGGCCCGATGCCATCTTGAACGTTCGCGAGAGTCGCGATTATCGCGTGGACGTGGTGGTCCCACCGCAGCAGGTCCTTTTGGATATCAGGCGCGGAGCGCTCGCGAACGTCATTTGGGTAACGCCGACGGCGTTGGAGTCCGATCACGCCGCGAGCAACAACGGATCGGGTCCATCCTGGGTTGCAGCGGTCGTCAACGCGATCGGCAAGAGCCGATATTGGAATGACACCGCGATCTTCGTAACTTGGGATGACTGGGGCGGATGGTACGACCACGTTCGACCGCCACTCTACAACTCGTACGAGCTCAGTTTTCGCGTCCCGCTGATCGTGATATCGCCGTACGCCAAGAATCATTACGTCTCACACGTCCAACACGAGTTCGGCAGCATTCTGAAGTTCACCGAGGAAACGTTCGGGTTGGGATCGCTGCACACGACCGACGTCCGGTCCGACGATCTCTCGGATTGTTTCGACTTCTCCAAACCGCCGACGCGCTTTCAACCGATTCCCGCGCCACTGCCGCCGAGCTATTTTCTCAAGCAACCAATAGACAGGACGGAGCCCGACGACGACTTTTAAGCCGGGCCTCGTTCTCTGTGCCATCGCCCTAAGCGCATGCTCGCGCGGGGGCGCGCTCCCGCCCACGCAGCTTTCGCTCGATCAGCCACTCCACGTGACGCCGATCCTTACGACGCTCTATAGCTTCGGGGGAAGATTTGACGACGGTGACGGACCGGACTCGCGGCTGATTGCGCGGGGAGCAAACCTCTACGGTACGACGAGTGCCGGAGGCGCCGGCGATTGTACTCCCGGCTGCGGCACCGTCTTCGTAGTGAGCCCAGGCGACGAAAGGATCGTCTATCGTTTCGTGGGCGGCAGAGACGGGGCGACGCCGGTCGCGGGGCTGATCGGCGCGAGCGGTGCGTTCTTTGGCACGACGACCAGCGGCGGCAGCAAGCGTTGTGACGGTGGCTGCGGCACCGTCTTTAAGGTGACCCCGGACGGGAAAGAACGGGTGATCTACCGCTTCGAAGGCGGCCGCGGCGCGGTGCGTTTGGCTGCAGCGTTGACCGTGTTCGATGGGGCGTTCTACGGCACCAGTCAATTCGGAGGATTCCATGCGCTCGAGTGCTTCTCTGGGTGCGGTACGATCTTTCGTCTGTCGACCGACGGAAAGTCGGAGACGACCCTTTATCGATTCAAGGGAGGTGCCGACGGCGCGGAGCCGGTTGCCGGGTTGATCGCCGTCGGCGGCGCCCTCTACGGGACGACCGAATACGGCGGCGAGCACACCGACCGTTGCGCCATCGGATGCGGAACGGTTTTTCGCGTGAGCAAAGCCGGCGCCGAAACGGTCATCCACCGCTTCACGTACCACCGTGGTACCGATGAAGGCGCCTATCCCGCGGCCGGCCTGACGTTATTAGGCGGCGCACTCTATGGTACGACCGGGGGTGGCGGCGATCAAAAAGGCGACGGCACCGTCTTCCGCGTGAGTACCTCCGGCGCCGAGCGAGTGATTTACGAGTTTAGCCGCGGTAAGAAAACCGACGGCAGTGCTCCCGAGGCCGCTTTGATCGCGGTCGACGGCATTCTTTATGGAACGACGTTGCGAGGCGGGACCGGCGACGCCGGGACGATCTTCAAAATGACGAGGGACGGGAGAGAGACGGTGCTCTACCGATTCACCGGACCCCCGGAGGGTGCAGGCCCGAACGCCGCTCTCATCGACGTAAACGACGCGTTTTACGGCGTGACCGGCCGCGGCGGCGTGTTCGGAGAGGGGACCGTCTTTAGGTTGAGGCTCTAGATCAGGGCAGGTTGCTGATCGTTGCGCCGATCGGTACTTGGATGTCAGTGCGGGCCCGGACGGGAGAGCCGCCGCGCGGATACGCCCAAACGTCGGTGCTGCTGTGGCCAGGGCCGCAGTGCCAATCGTCGCCGCCGGCAAAGCGGCCGTTCTCGAACGCGACTTGCGCAACGTCGCAGGACCCGCTTAGCGGCACGCGGCGTGTGATCCGCACGCTTCTTCTCGAAACGACTGCCTCGTAGAGGCACGAAGTTTTCTTGCGCTGGCATCGCTGATCGCCGAGCAGCAGCGTGGATCCGGTCCATTGGACGGTTCCTGGATCAAAGATCCTGGGACCTTTGATCGAGACGCTTACCATCGAACGTCCGCGCGATGCAAGCATGGAGAGGCGGTACCGGTTGGTTTGGCTCTTGCCGCTCGCGTAGAGATCGCCCTTATCGTCGTAGCCGGCGAAGTAGTAATAGTATTGGCCTGGATTCACGTAGAGCCTCGGCGTGCCGGCTGCTTTCTTGTAGATCATCACGCTGCCGCCGCCGCTCAAGCCGAAGAGGTTGGTGACCGCGAGATCTCCCGACTTCCGATCGATCGCGCAACCGACGGGAAAACCGATCGGATCGTGCAGCGTCGCTTCAACCTTCCTTCCGCCGTGACGGAAACGAACGATCTCTCTGCTTTGGGTGTCGGTGATCCAGACGTCGCCCCCGGCGTCGCTGCACTCGCCTTCGGGCCGGTCGAAGCCGGTCAGCTTTCCCTTGAGCTCGAGGTCGGGAAAGCTGTAAATGTAGACGTCATAGGATTGCGCGTCTGACACATAGAGGAGAGTCTTCACTTGGGCAGCGTCCGGTGACATCCACGACGAATCGCGATCCAACACAACCGTTGGCGCCACGGGTGCGATCGGCAACTGCGGGGAGACGTGGCCGCAGGCGCTGAGCGAGGCGATCGTGGCCGCCGTCCCTGCTGCTCGCAAAACCGAAGTGGGGATCCCCATTGCTGCGGTCCTTTTTGCTGCTCCCAGCGCGCCGCCGTGCGCTCAAAGAGGCTAATTCGCGCGGCGCGAGGTATGCTCCTCGGGGGTGTGACGTTCGATGCTAGGCTTTTGAGGAGCTTGAGATGAGTCATTTATCTAAGCGAGCGCTTTTCGGCATTCTGATCGCTGCGCTCGCGTTCACGGCGTGTGCGGGATCCGGCGGAGGCACCGCAAACGGGGCGACGCCGGTAACAGCCGGCGCGCGTTTTGGTGATGACGCGGGAGCGCTAAATTACGGAGGCCAGTATGCGGGGACGGCACAGGATAGCTACTACGGCAAAGGACGCGTAACGGGATCGTTCGCCCAGTACAAGAGCTCGACGGGCGGTTGGCTCTCGTTCGCGTATCCAAAGTTGACGTTCAGGACCTCGACCGTTACGAACGTCTCTGGCACGTCGGGGAGCGGAGTCTCCGTGGCGACGATCGATAACGTGGCATGCACGTTCAGCATCACCGGCAAATACGATTCGTCCACGAATAAGCTGACCGGATCGTACAAGGCCGTTCACGGCTGCACCGGCGACCACGGGACGTATACGCTTACACAAAAATGCTACTACGTGCGCGATGCGGGCATTCGCCGGGAGACAGGTCCGAAACCCTGCTAAATCGGCGCGCGCGCGGCGACGAAGCCGGCGCGCGCCACGGCCTCGGGCTCGGTCCATGTTGCGCCCTCGGCGAGGAGCTCCATTAGCTTGCGCTGCGGTATTTCGCGCAGTAGCAGCCCTTTGAGCTCTTGGATGATCGTTTGATCTTGCGCGCTCCATCGCCACCCCGTCGAGCCAAAGCGTCTTTCGGCCCAGCCGACGAGACGCGCGGCGTCGGGTGTCTCGATTTTAAGCGCGCTTGCGGCGACGTACAGTATCGCTGTCGGCAAGTTGGTGGGATGATGCACCGGCGCCGCAAGCGCGAGGGCTTCCCAAGCGAACGGTTCGGCGCCCGCGCGATCGCCGAGAGACAGATAGCACGAGGCAATCCCGAGCGCGACGTGCATCGAGAGATCTCGGCCGGCTAACCGCTGCGCCTCCAGAAATCGTTCGGCCGCACTCGCATAGTCGCCGGCTTCGGCTTCCGATTGTCCCCACCACGTCAGGGTACGCGCGGTCTCGTCATCGGCCCCCAGCTCTCGAAAGAGCGCGACGCTTTCGGCGTAACGAGTTCGGACGCCGTCCATGCCGTCGGCGGTGAATGCTCCGGCGCAGCGCCGCAGACTCCCCGCAAGCAGAAGAGGATCCTGCGATGCGCGTGCAAGCCGGAGGGCTTCGTCGGCAGCAACCCGCGCGTCGTCATAATGCGAAGCACTCGCGTGATGCTGAGCGACTTGCGCCAGGGCGCGGGCTAGTCCACGCCGATCGCCGGCTTCGCGATAGAGCGCAACGGCGGCGAGCGCCTCAGTGAGTGAGCTGTTGTTCGCGCCTTGGTTGTTGTAGAGCATCGACAGTCCGTAGCGCAGACGCGCCTCCTCCGCCGCCGGCAACGTCAATCCGGCCCGTAGCACCCGCTCGCACCACTCGATGCCCTCGGCGAGCAGCGTCAGGCGCAAAAAAATCGGCGTGAGGTCGTCAACGGTTTGCGCACCGAGAGGGAGATCATGTGCCTCCTCGATCGTCCAGCGCAGCGCGGCGCGGAAGTTGGGAAGGTCCGGTTCGAGTTGCGAAAGCCAATCGGCTTTTGGGCCCTGCTCCCACTGCGCGTAGGCGGCGCGCGCGAGCGATGCAAACGCCTGCGCGTGCCGGCGCGCCGCTTCGAAGCTCTCGCCATCGCTCGCGAGCTTTTCCAACGCATACTCGCGGATCGGCTCCAGCACTCGATACCGCTGCTGCTCACTTCGTGCGTCGAGAACGAGTAGCGACTTATCGACGAGCGAGGAGAGCAGTTCGAGGGCGCGCCATTCGCCTGCGGCTTCGAGCGCGCAAACCGCGATTGCCGCCTCGAGCGTAAAGCCCCCGAGAAAGATGGAACAACGGCGCAGGACCGCGCGCTCCTCGCCGGCGAGCAGATCGTAGCTCCAGTCGATCAGTGCCTGCATCGTTTGCTGGCGCGGCCTACGGTCGCGTCCGCCCGCGAGCATCCGTAGCTCCAAGTGACGCGCCAAGCTCTGGATGGGCATCGTACGGATTCGCGCGGCGGCCAGCTCGATCGCCAACGCAATCCCATCCAGGCGGCGACAAATTTCTTCGAGGATCGCGAGCTTTGCGTCGGCGGAGAAATCGGGATCCGCCGCCTGGGCGCGTTCGATGAAGAGCCGCGTGGCCGATGCCGTGTCGAGCGTCGGCAAGCGATGGATTCGTTCTCCCGAGACGTCGAGCGCTTCGCGGCTGGTCGCCAGCAGCACGACGCGCGGACAACGCTCCAACACGGCGGCCGCGACGCGAGCGGCTTCTGCGATAACGTGCTCGCAGTTGTCGAGGACGAGAAGCAGCTCGCGTTTTTCCGAGTGGCGCAAAAGCGCCTCCAGCGGTGGAATATCCTCGGATTGCTCTTCACCCAGCGCTGAAAGCACGGCGCTTGCGACCAGCTCGGCGTCCGAAATCGGCGAAAGGTCGACCAGCCACGCGCCGTCGGGAAAATCGTTCAGCCGGCTCGTAGCCGCTTCTAGTGCCAGACGCGTCTTTCCGATGCCGCCCGCCCCGACGATCGTTACCAGGGAAGAGTCGCCGAGCAACGCTTCGACGTGAGCCAAATCGTCATGACGGCCGACGAAGCTGGTCGTTTGACGCGGAAGATTGTTGGGCGGCGTCTCCAGCAAGCGGAGCGGCTTGAACTCCGAGGCAAGCCCGGGTGCGACGGCTTGATAGACGCGCTCGGGCTCAGTGAGATCGCGGAGCGGCAGCGTTCCAAGCTGGCGCAGCGCGATGTCGGATGGAAGATTCGAGGCCGCGAGATCGCTGGCGAATCCGGACACGAGAATTTGTCCGCCGTGCCCGGTTGAGAGCAGGCGCGCGGTTCGGTTGACCGCGGGTCCGAAGTAATCGCCGGCGCGTTCGTCGGTCTCGCCGGCATGGATCGCGATCCGAACGCGCAGTCCATCGACCGCGGCAAAGTCTGCGCCTCCAAGGCGCCGCTGCGCCGCGACCGCCGCCTCGAGCGCCTCGCCGACCGTCCAGAACGCCGCGCAGAAGGCGTCGCCGATGGTCTTGAATACGTGCCCGCGACGCCGCTCGATTTCGGAACGCAGGATTTCGTCGTGCCGGCGCACGGCGTCGCGCATCGCTTCGGTGTAACGCTCCCAACGCCGCGAGCTTCCCTCGATGTCCGAGAACAGAAAGACGACCGCACCGGTAGGAACCGCGCTGTGGCTCACCGTTGCCGTTCTTTCGGCAGGCGGCCGGGCGCGCCTACTGGGGAACCTTAGTTCGTATCGACCGGGATGTTGGAGGCGGGTTGCTCCTCGAAAAACTGCTGCGAGTACGGCGCCGCGATCGGCTCGAACTTGCGCGGCTTCTGCGTGAAGTCGAAGACGTCCAACATGCTGGCGGAGCTCCGATCGGACGTCCCGAGGCTTCCCAACCCGAAGACCTCCTCGACGAATTTGACGACGCTGCCGAATTGATAGACCGTGTGCGAAACGTAGCCCTTCTTGGCATACGGAGAGATGACGATCGCCGGCACGCGAATTCCCAGACCGGCATAGGTGAGCTGCGGCGGCGGGACGTGATCGTACCAGCCTCCCCAATCGTCCCAGACGACGACGATGGCGGTGGAGCTCCAAAATTTGCTTTTACCGACTGCGTTCACGACTTGCGCCACCCACGACGGGCCGGTGTCGTGCTTTGCGAATCCGGCGTGATCGGAGTTAGCCCCGTCCGGGATCACCCACGAAACGCCCGCCAATGATCCGGCCCGAATATCTTTAAATATTTTCTTTTCCGGCATGATGACGTCGGCGCTCCACTCGGGCCCGTATCGCACCTTTTTGATCGCGTCGAATGCGTCCCAGTACAAGCCGGGAAGGTTCCCGAGGAGCGGTGGCACGTAGTATTTCCACGAGACCTTCTTCGCGTCGAGCACGTCCCGGAGCGTGTCGTACGTAAAGCACGGAAATGGTCCGTCGTTGATGAACTGCCCGCTCTTGGTGATGAGCGGCGTCTCGGTGAAGGACGGCGCATCGCAGCCCCACGGGCTATTCGACGGATTGTCGATCAGGCTTTCAGTCTTGTTGATCGCCGTATCGCCGCGAATCAGGTCCTGATGGCCGGTGAAGCTGCCGCTGCTTTCGTCCGGAAACATATGATCGGCCAGAACGTACTCGCGTGCCATCGTCCAATACGGCTGGATCTGGGACGGATTCACATATGCATAAGCGCACCGCGCGCATGGGGCAGAACCGACCTCGACCAGGTTCCAGCCATCCATTTTGCCGTCGGCGTACTCGGTAACGAAAGCTGCGTGACTATTCGTGAGATACTTAGGATAGTAGAGGTCGATCGGGCGGAGCCGGACCGATCGTCCGTCGCTCATTTTTCCGCGCTTCGTCCCGTCGGCGTTCGGAAAGCTCGAGAAGAGGTTATCGAAGCTTCGATTCTCCTGGATCACGATTACGACGTGCTTGATGTACTTGCCGGCCGCCGTGTTGGGCGCGATCGCCTCCTGCGACACCGCTGGAACCGCGATCGGAATCGTCGAACCACCACCGCCGCCGCAAGCAGCGAGTATCGCAAAGAGGCCGAGCAGAAGACCGCGGGACCGCATAGGTAGGCGTTGTACCCGTAACGGCCGTGAGTCGCGCGGTGAATATGATGACCCTAGTCATTTGTTAGCGCCTTGTTTACGATGCGTCCGGCTTCATCCATGATGGCGTGGAGATGATCTTCGTTCTTGAAGCTCTCGGCGTAGATCTTAAAGATGTCTTCGGTACCTGAAGGCCGGGCTGCGAACCAGCCGTTTTCGGACGTGACCTTCAAGCCGCCGATCGCGGCGCCGTTCCCGGGCGCATGCGTCAGCTTGGCAGTGATGCGCTCGCCCGCGAGCTCCTCGGCGGATACGTCGCCGGGTGAGAGCCGAGCGAGCTTGGCTTTCTCTTCAGGCGTCGCTGCGGAATCGACGCGCGCATAGTAGGACGTGCCGAAACGTTCGGCGAGCTCGCGGTAGTGTTCGCCCGGATCCTTCCCCGTGCGCGCCGTGATCTCGGCCGCGAGGAGGTCCATGATGAGGCCATCCTTATCGGTGCTCCACACCCTGCCGTCGCGCCGCAGGAAGCTCGCGCCCGCGCTCTCCTCGCCGCCGAAGCAATACGAACTGTCGAGGAGTCCGGGCACAAACCACTTGAAGCCGACCGGCACTTCGGAAAGCGTCCGGCGCACGTGGCCGACGACGCGATCGATCATGCTGCTGCTGACGAGCGTTTTGCCGACGGCGCTGTCGGAACTCCAATGCGGACGGTGCACCAACAGATAGTGAATCGCGACGGCGAGGAAATGATTCGGATCCATCAAGCCGGCCGAACGCGCCACGATTCCGTGCCGATCGGCGTCGGTGTCATTGGCAAACGATAGGTCGTATCGATCCTTCAACGCGACGAGCCGAGCCATCGCGTACGGACTCGAGCAGTCCATGCGGATTTTGCCGTCGTGGTCGACCGTCATGAATGAAAAAGTGGGGTCGACGGTGCGATTGACGACGGTTACGTCGATCCCATAGCGTTCGATGATTGGGTCCCAATAGTGAATCGATGCGCCGCCCAACGGGTCGACGCCCAGTTTTAGGCCGGCCCCCCGAATGCTGTCCATGTCGACGACGCGATGCAGGTCGTCGACGTACGGCCCGATTAGATCCTCGGCATTCGTACGCGAATGGTGTAGTGCCCGTTCGATCGGACTGCGCTTAACGGCAGTGTTGCGCTCGCGCAGCAACGTATTGGCGCGATTTTGTATCCAGCTGGTCGCGTCGGTATCGGCCGGACCGCCATGCGGCGGATTGTATTTGAAGCCTCCGTCGTCAGGCGGATTGTGTGATGGCGTGACCACGATCCCGTCGGCAAGACCGTAGGTACGCGTGCGGTTGTGTACGAGAATGGCGCGCGAGATCACCGGGGTCGGTGTAACGCCATCGTCGCGCTGGACGATCGCCGTCACGTCATTGGCAGCTAGTACCTCGAGCGCGGTGCGCTGCGCCGGGTCTGAGAGGGCGTGCGTGTCTTTCCCCATGTACAAGGGTCCGTCGGTTCCCTGTTGCCGGCGGTATTCGCAGATCGCTTGCGTGATCGCGAGAATATGCGCCTCGTTGAAGGCACCCTCCAGGGCCGAGCCGCGATGACCGCTCGTCCCAAACTCGACGCGCTGCTTGGGATCGTCGACGTCCGGGCGGCGATCGTAGTATGCATCGATGAGCTGGGATACGTCGATAAGCAACTCGCGCGGCGCCGGCTTGCCCGCCAGCGGCGAGATGCGGTCTAGCGTGTCGCCGGGCACGGGACGACTCGCCAGATCTCGCGTGCGTATTGCTCGATCGTGCGATCGCTGGAGAACTTACCCGAGCTTGCCACGTTGAGAATCGCTTTGCGGGCCCACGCGTCGGAGTCCGCGTAGAGCGTGCCGAGACGCTCTTGTGCTTCCACGTACGATCCAAGGTCGGCCAGATTCATGTAGTAGTCGCCGTCGTCCAAGAGCGTCCGCAGAATCGGCGAGAAGACGCCGGGTTCATAGCGGCTGAAATAATCTGAGGCGATCAGGTCCAGGGCGGCACGCGTCTGCGGGTCGTGCCGGTAATGCCAATGCGGATCGTACCAGCCGCGGCTGCCGGCGACTTGATCCGCGGTAAGGCCGAAGAGAAAGAGGTTGTCTTCGCCGGCCTCCTCGGCGATCTCGATCGTAGCACCGTCGCGCGTGCCGACCGTGAGGGCGCCGTTCATCATGAACTTCATGTTGCTCGTTCCGCTGGCTTCAAAACCGGCGGTCGAAATTTGATTCGACACATCGCTGGCCGGAATCAGCCGTTCTGCGAGCGACACGTTGTAGTCGGGAAGGAAGACGACTTTGAGCCGGCCGCGCATCGCCGGATCGCCGTCGATCGTGCTCGCGAGGTTGTTGATGAACTTGATGATGAGCTTGGCCAGATGGTATCCGGGCGCGGCCTTGCCGCCGAAGAAGAACGTCCGCGGATGCATCTCGAGGCCGGGGTTCTCCCGCAGCCGATTGTAGACGATGACGATGCGCAGCGCGTTGAGCAGCTGCCGCTTATACTCGTGAATCCGCTTGATCTGAGTATCGAAGATCGAATCGGGATCCACGGAGATGTCGAACGAGCGCAGGAGCCAGTCGCCAAAACGCGTCTTAGCTTCACGTTTAGCGCGCCGCCATGCGGCGCGGTAACCGGAGTCCTCGGCCAGCGGCTTCAGCTCGCGCAGACGCCCGAGGTCCATTTCCCAGCCCGGACCGATTGCGGCGGTGATCGTCGACGCCAACGGCGGGTTGGAGAGCAGCAGCCAGCGCCGCGGCGTGACGCCATTGGTCTTATTGTTGAAGCGCTCGGGGTAGAGCTCGGCTAAGTCCTTGACGGTCACGGTGCGCAACAGGTGCGAGTGCAGCTGTGCGACGCCGTTGGTGCTGTGCGAGCCGACGATGGCGAGATTTGCCATGCGCACGCGGCGCACCGGCCCTTCTTCGATCAGGCTGATGCGTTCCACGCGCCCTTCGTCACCGGGGAAGCGTTCGCGAACCTCGTCGAGCAGCCGCCGGTTGATTTCGTAAATGATCTCGAGGTGACGAGGTAACAGCAACTCGAACCAGCGAACCGGCCAAACCTCGAGCGCCTCGGGCAACAGGGTGTGGTTCGTGTACGCGAGCGTCTGCTGCGTGAGCTGCCAGGCCTCGTCCCACCCTAGGTGCGCCTCGTCGAGCAGAACGCGCATGAGCTCGGGGACGGCCAGCGCCGGGTGCGTGTCGTTGAGCTGAATCGCCACTTTGTCGGGCAGCAGGTGCCAGTCGTTGCCGGCTCGACGGAATCGCCGGATCAGGTCGGCGAGCGAGCACGCGACCAAGAAGTACTCTTGAATGAAGCGGAGCGACTTGCCCTGGTTCGTCGTGTCGTCGGGATAGAGCACGCGCGTGACCGTCTCGGCCGTAAGCGTGTGAACCATCGCCGTGACGAAGTCGCCCTCGCTGAACTCCAAAAAATCGAAGTAATCGGGTGCGGACGCCGCCCAAAGCCGCAGCGTGTTCACCGTCTTGCCGCCGTATCCGACGATCGGGCGGTCGTACGGAACCCCGCACAAGTAAGATGCCTTTCCGGCTTTGGCGCGGAGCGTGCCGCCGGCCAGATCGAAGGACACGTTGAACGGTACCGTGACGCTTTCGTGTAAGCGTTTGATCTCCCACGGGTCTGCCCGCCGCAACCAGTTATCCGGATCCTCGTGCTGCCAGCCGTCGGCAATCGATTGGCGGAACATTCCGAACTCATGGCGCAGCCCGTAACCCATGGCCGGGAGTTCCATCGTCGCCATCGAGTCGAGGAAACACGCAGCGAGCCTGCCGAGGCCGCCGTTGCCGAGACCGGCATCAGGCTCCTCGTCGAGCAGCGACAGCCATTCGATCTCGCCATCGTCGATCGCCTCTTGCACGAGCGGCTCGATCAAGAGATTCGTGACGTTGTTTGCCAGCGAGCGCCCGATCAGGAACTCCATCGAAAGGTAGTAGATGCGTTTCGGGTTGTGCAGCTCGTAAGCGTGCTTGCACGCGACCCAGCGCTCTGAAAGGACGTCGCGGACCGAGCGCGCGAGCGCCTCAAAGCGCTCGCGGTCGTCGACGACTTTTGGATCGATCGCGTTATCGAAGAGGAGATGGCGTTCGTAGAGCGAGTCGGGACTGCCGAAAAAGCGCAGCGACGCGCGTCCGTCGGTCGTCGCATCCTCACCGCGCGTATCGGTCGTCATAAAGTGGTGTTAGGTCTTGCCTTCCCCGTATTCACTAGCGTGATGCTTTGCCGCTTCGTGGTGATGGTGCTCGGCGTTGAGGTGGTGACCGTGCGCCACGTGTGCATGGTGGGCAGCTTTTTCGTGATCGCCGGCCGAGTGGTGCTTAGCGGCCTCCTCGTGATGGTGCGCGGCATGTCGGCTATGGTAGGCCGCGTTCCGATGGTGCTCCGCGGCTCTTTGGTGATCGGCCATCGTTCTTTCTCCTCGTTTTTATTGCTTGGGAGCGCACAAGATTAGTTGCATCCGCCGGTTACCCTGTAGAACGTTAAGCCGCATTAAGCAATCGCCCGGGCGAGCGAAACCGGCGCAGCGAATAAGTCGACATGGGGCTCGTGATGCTTGCGGCCGCCGTTATCGGACTTGCAATCCTGTATGCGTTGACGGGCGTGCTCCTCGTTCGTGCTTTCATGAGAGGGCGCGTCAGCGAAGGGCACAACGATCTGCCGGTGCCGATCTTCCAGACCGCGGGCACGATCTACGCGGTGTTGCTTGCATTTTCGGTCATCGCCGTTTGGCAGAGTTACGGTGCGGCCAAGGACAATGTTGCTGAAGAAGCCTCGACGCTCACGACGCTCTACCGTCAGACCGACGGGCTTCCGAACCCGGAGCAGCAACGCTTGCGGGTGCTCCTCCGGCAGTACACGCAGACGGTCGTCGTAGACGAATGGCCGATTCAAGCTGCGACCGGAGGTGCCAGCTTACGCGCGCGGCGGGATCTCGGCGCGATCTATGGCGCGTACAGGACGATGAGCCCGAGGGTAGCCGCCTCGCCGATCGGCCTGGAGTTCTTGCAGACGATGCGCACCGTCGCGGCCGACCGAAACCGCCGGACCTTAGAGGCGAGCGGATCGCTTCCGGCCGTGCTCTGGGTGGGGCTGCTCGTGGGCGGAGCCATCGTGGTGGGGATGACGTTCGTGATGCACACGCCGGCGACGTACCCGCACGTGCTCTTTTCGGTGCTCTTGGCGGCGCTCATCGGCACCCTGCTCTTCATCACCCTGGTGCTGCATCGCCCGTTCTCCGGCCCCCTAGGCATCTCGGCCGATTCTTTCGAACACTCGCTGGCGGTCTTCGCGTCGGTAGATCAGGGTGACTGATTTCGCGCACTTCATAAACCAACGTTAACCAAATCTTTGTAAAATGGCGTCCATCGCAACTCCAGCCGCCCGTCCGCATGCTCTGCATTAAAAGGAGCGCTTAAATGACGCCTAAATCGGTCCAAGACTATATCGACGAGTTGCCCAAATGGGCCGACGGGACGCACGTGGCATCGGCTCCGATGACCGGCATGCAGTGGCGGATTTGGTACCTCGCCGCGGCCGGGAAGTTCTTCGAAGGCTTCGTCGTCTTCATGACCGGCATCGCCCTGCCGCTGATCTCGCGCGAGTTCGGCATCGCGCCCGCCCAAGCCGGCATCGTCACTGCGGCGAGTCTCTTCGGCATTTTGATCGGCGCGGTGGCCTTGGGCGGCCTCTCCGATTACTTCGGCCGCAAGCGGATGTTCGTGGTCGAGATGATCATCTTTTGTCTCTTCCTGGCGCTGCTCGTCTTGTCGACGGGCTTTATATCGTTGGTCATCTGTCTGTTTGGATTGGGCCTGGCCCTGGGCTGCGACTATCCGACCGCGCACATGATCATCTCCGAAAACACGCCCAGCTCCAAACGTGGCAGTCTGGTCTTGGGCGCGTTTGCCTTTCAAGCCGTCGGCGCCCTGGCCGGTACCGGCGTCGGCTTCATGATCCTCGCCTTTCAGCCCAATCTCGACGCGTGGCGCTGGATGTTCGCAACCGCCGTCATTCCGGCCATCATCGTCACGATCGGCCGGTTCTACATCACCGAGAGCGCGAACTGGCTCTTGGTCCGAGGACAAAAGGTGCGGGCCGAGCGCGCGATGGCGAACCTGCTCGTGCGCGCGCCCCAGTATCCGAGCGAAATCGCGTTGGTCCGGCACGGCGACGGCAATGGCGACGCGGAGACGGGCGCCCGCCGGCCGTCCTTCGCGGCCCTCTTCAATACGGTGCGCAATCGCCGCGCGACGATCCTAGCCTCGGTCCCCTGGTTCTTGCAAGATCTCGGAACCTACGGCATCGGCATCTTCACGCCGACGATTCTGGCCACCGCCTTCGGAGCCCCGGCCGATCACGTTCGAAGCACCAGCGATCTGATCATGAACGACGTGCTCGCGGCGAAGGGGTCGGCCCTCATTACCTCGCTGCTGGTCGTCGGCATCTTCTTTGCGGTGCTGCTCGCCGACAAGGTCGGCCGGATCAAGCTGCAGATTTTCGGCTTCATCGGCTGCGCGGTCGGACTGTTCTTGGCGTCACTCTCCGTCGACATCAGCGGCCAATCGAAGATCTTCCTGATTTTTGCCGGGTTCATGCTCTTCGATTTCATGACGAACCTCGGTCCGAACGCCCAGACGTACTTGCTCGCCGGCGAGGTCTTCCCGACTGAAATCCGCGGCATAGGCGCGGGCTTCGCGGCGGCATTTGCGAAGGTCGGCGCCGTGATGACGGCGTTCCTCTTCCCGATCCTGCTGGTCTCGATCGGCACCAAGTATTTGCTCTACATCCTCATCGTCACATCGCTTCTCGGCGCTCTGGTTACGTGGCTGTACCGGATCGAGACGACCGGCATCAAGCTCGATCGGATCGGCATCGGCGACGCTCCCGGGGAAGACGTGACGGTCGTGCAGCTGGTCGAGGTAACGGGGGAAGGGGCATGACGCGGCTGCGCTTCGCTCTGATCCTATCGCTCGCGGCGGCGCTGCTGTTGCCGGCGCCGCCCGCTCGCGCCGCGGCGCTCACGCTCGTCGAAACCGGCTCGACGCTCTTCTATCCGCTCTTTCAAATCTGGATCGCGCAATACGCTAAGACGAACCCGAAGGTACGCATCACGGCAAACGGGACCGGTTCGGAGATCGGCATAAAGGAGGCGATTGCCGGAACCGCTCAGATCGGGGCTTCGGATGCCTTTATGTCGGACGAGCAGCTGCGCGGAAATCCTCAAATCATCAACGTTCCGCTGGCGATCGCTGCCCTGACCGTCAACTACAACCTTCCGGGGCTAAACCACGCGGGTCTCAAGCTCGATGGAGCGACGCTGGCCGGCATCTACGCCGGGACCATTCGGTACTGGGATGACAAGCCGATTGCCGATCTGAATCCCGGCTTGAGACTTCCGCACCACGCCATTCTGCCGATTCATCGCAGCGATGGCTCGGGCTCGACTTTTCTGTTCACGCAATACTTGACGTTTTCGACGCCATCGTGGGAGCAGGGACCGGGCTACGGAACTACGATCGTCTGGCCCGCCGTGCCCGGGACGATCACTGCGAGCGGGAATCCCGGCATGGTGCAGGCGACCCGGAAGAATCCGTACTCCGTCTCCTACGTTGGAACGAGCCTTCACGATCTCGTCGCAAAAGCCGGAATCGGAACCGCCCTGATCGGAAACCAAGCCGGCAGGTTTTTACTGCCGACGCCGGAGACGGTGCGTGCCGGTGCCTCGGAGCTCGATCCTCGCACGCCGCCCGATCAGCGTTTGAGCCTGGTCTATGCGCCCGGCGCGAACTCTTACCCGCTCATTGGTTACGAGTATGTAATTGTTTCAACCAAGCAGCCTAACTCGGCGACTGCGGCCGCGATCCGCGAGTTTCTATCGTGGGCGCTCGATACGTGCGACGGCAGTTCACAGAAGAATCTCAGCGCCGTGCAGTTCATCGCGCTCCCAGAATACATTCGCGCGCTCAGCATCGTGCAAATCGAGAAGATTCAATAACATAAGCTCATCAAAAAAAGCACAAGGATCGAGGCCCGGGAACATTTGAGGGTTCTTCTATTGAGCTTCCCAGCCCGACGCGCGACGCTGAGGGCATGAAACGATCTTTCTTGCATAACTCACTCGGCCTCATCGCGCTGGTCGCCGCACTCGCGAGCCAGACGGCCGGGGCGCCGGCCGGCACCCTTGGAAACATCGCCGGC
The DNA here is from genome assembly GCA_030043675.1 of Vulcanimicrobiota bacterium. Taxonomy (GTDB): domain Bacteria; phylum Vulcanimicrobiota; class Vulcanimicrobiia; order Vulcanimicrobiales; family Vulcanimicrobiaceae; genus Cybelea. Next base: position 9,311 of record JASHXG010000009.1, on the reverse strand, counting down.
ACGGTTCGCGACTCGAAGACCGGAGCGCCGATCGCCGGCGTCCGCCTCCAGATAACGTCTCCCTCGCAGGCGGTCCAGGTGACGACCGATGCCCACGGACACTTCGTGGTCTTTTCGCTCCAGCCCGACGACTATACATTCACCGCCCAAAAGGACGGGTACGATACGGCCTCGTTCGAGGGGTACTCGGTCTTCGCCGACCAGACGCAGCAGTACGACCTGCAGCTGGATCCAAGCTCCCCGACAGGCTCCTAGTCGGGAGCGGCACACCCGGCGTAGACCGAGACGCTCACCGCGGGGCCCGCTGCGAGCACTACCATCCAGCCGTTCGACCTGCCGTTCGGCCTCGTCGCAACAACGCTGGGAGCGGGCCCTTGCGGGAGCAAGTTGTAGCCGCCGCTGATGACGACATAGCCTCGGGGGCAGTCGGCTTCGACACTTCCCGCTTGGTCGGCAGCGAGTTTTTGGGACGCCGCCACCCAAACGTACTGCCCGGTTTTCGGCGGCAGCACGACGTTATTCGGGCTAGTAAAGAGCGGACTCTGACCCCGCGCCGGCGATGCGAGCGCCGCTGCGATCGCGCAAGCGATTAGCCACCGTGTCCTCATCGTTCCGACCCCCTTCCTAAACTCTGCCCCGCCAACGGCCGATGTAATACAGGCGAGAAGCTCGCTAGGGCTTCGGAGGTGGTCGTATGGCTAGGCGCTTTCTCTTTAGCGTAGCACTATTCGGGTTTTGCACGGCGCTGCCGGCGCTGGCAGGAGCCGCAACCGTCGTGCAGATTCTCAACAGCCCGTCGAGCTACGACGGCCGGCACGTCGCCGTCAGCGGCACGGTCGAGCAACTCGAGCGAAAGGTCTCCCATCGAGGCAATTCCTACGTCACTTTCTCGATCTGCTCGGGCCAGTGCATTCATGTCTTCGCCTTTGGGAGCCCGAGCATCAACGATGGCCAGACGATCACCGTGCGCGGAACGTTCGCAGCCGTGAAGCACGTTGGCGGCTACACGTTCTTCAGCGAGATCGACGCAGATGATGGCTCGCTGTGATGCGCGGCGTCCTTTCAAGGCCGGTGTCTAGCCACACTAACCGTCACGCCAAAGGCGCTTGAGACGCTGATTCCCGTCACCGGGTAGCCGCCCGCAGGATACTTGTAGATTTGAACCAGCGGACCACTGCCAAAGTTGGGGTAGCCGGCGACAGCTACGACCTTGCCGCCCTGAATCCAGCTGTCGACAACCGTGCCTATGTCGTCGAAACCAACCTCGCCCTTTAGAAAAGCAACGTTCTTTCTTACTTCGTACCGGTCGATCCCGTAAATGGCTCCTACCGCAAGATACGTACCATCCCAGTGAACCGGCGTAGGATAAGAGGAAGGGAACGACGGGTCTTTGGGTGAGAAGGCCAATATGTTGATGCTTTTCGCTCCGTTGCGCAGCTCGCCCAATCCGTTGAAGGCCGTCACCCCGTTCGTGGAATAGCCGTCAAAGAAGAGATTGCCTCGGTCGTCGTAGCCGCAGAACGAAGTCGTTTCGAACACGGAGGGTGCTCGATATATTTTCGCGGAGCCTGACGGGGCGTATACCACGAGCTGTTGATGCCGCCCGGCCCCGTAGCCAACGACGGCCAAGTCGCCCGACGTTGGGTCGACCGAACAATCTTGCGGAGTTAATTTTGCGGGCGCGTTCAGGGTCGCGATCGGCTGCGTTCCGCCGTGCGCGTACTCAATAATTGGTCCTCCGCTCTGGTAGTTCGTGATCCATACGTTTCCGTTTCGATCCGAACACATTCCCGACGGCGCCGGAAGACCGGTGAGCACTCCGACCAGCTTGCCACGCGGGAACGTGTACGTCGACACATCACCGGCAGCGGGAACGCCCCCTAGGTAGAGCAGATCATCCCCGGTCGTTTGTACTTGCGCGATCGCGCCCGGCGCTGCGATTGGCGGCGGCGGATTCGCCTGCATCAGAGCGCCCGTATCATTGCCGCCGCAGGCGGCGAGTACTAACGTACCGGCCAGAAATGCAAGAACTCGAGCCGACTGCAAAGCCATGCCGTTACCCATCCCAAGAAGATTGGACTTACTAGTATGCCGCGAAGCGGGGCAGAATTCGTGAGGCAAAGGCCCCGTAAACTGAGCCGTTTTGCGGGCCCATGACCACATACGCCGCGGCGGCGGATCTGGCGTCAGCGTCTCGCCCGTGCTAAGCTGTACGGTGCGGCGGAGGTATCCAACGTTAAGCATTTTGCTATCGCCATAGCGCTATTCGCGCTGACGTCCGTTCTTGCGGGTTGTTCTTTCGACTCCGCTCTGACGAACCACGCGCAAAGCGCATCGCTGCCGGCGCTCGAGCCGTCGTCGGGAAATCCGGTCAACAAGTATATCAAGCACGTCGTCGTCATCATTCAAGAAAACCGCAGTTTCGAAAACTTCTTCGCCGGATATCCGGGTGCGGATGCGCCGATGTCCGGTTCGGCCGATGGGACGACGGTGCGGCTGCACGAGATCTCGTTCATAGGTCCGGACCTGCCGCACGATTGGCGTCCGGCCGTGCTCTCTTGGGATGACGGCAAGATGGACGGGTTCTACCGATTCTCGGACTCGTCCGATCGTGGAAAGTACCAAGCTTACGCCTACGTCAGGCGCTCGCTGATCGCGCCTTACTGGACGATGGCGCGCCAGTACGTGCTCGCCGATCATATGTTCCCGACCGAGTTCGGCCCAAGTTTCACCGCGCATTTGACGCTCGTCGCGGGCACCGACAACGTCACTCGCAAGAAGGCCGAGGTCAATTTTACGGATGGCGCGCCCGACGATTGCGATTCGCCTTCAGGCACCAAGAGTTCGACCGTGGACGAACTCCGGCACGTCAGCTACTTCACCGGTCCTTTCCCCTGCTTCACGCAGTTCAGGACTATAGCCGAGACGCTCGATGACGCGCACGTCTCGTGGAAGTTCTATGCGACCAAGCTGCTCGACGCCGGTTTTTGGGAGCCGTTCGAAGCGATCAAATACGTCCGCGACGGTCCTGACTGGAACAAGGACATCATCGTACCGCAGACCAGGATCTTGACCGATCCCGGCCGCGGCAAGCTCGCGTCGGTGACGTGGGTCACGCCGAGTGGGCAGGACTCCGATCACCCCGGCTGGCGTAGCCCGTTGGGTCCTTCGTGGGTTGCCGCGGTGGTCAACGCCGTCGGTGAGAGCCGCTACTGGAAAGATAGCGCGATTATCATCTTGTGGGATGACTGGGGCGGATGGTACGACAACGCGCCGCCGCCGCAACTCGACTTTCGCGGATTAGGAATCCGCGTTCCGTGTCTGATCGTCTCGCCTTACGCGAAGCACGGTTATGTTTCGCACACCCAATACGAGTACGGCAGCATCCTGAAGTTCATCGAGCAAGCCTTCGATCTTCCGCCGCTGGGACCCACACGAGCGGGCTACACCGACACGCGAGCAAACAGTCTCGTAGACAGCTTCGACTTCACGCAAAAACCGCGGGCCTTCGTGCCGCTGAAAACGACGTATCCGGCCTGGTTGTTTCGCTCCGAAGCGCCCTCGAACGATCCCGTCGATACCGAGTGACGGCTGTTACCAGCCGAGCTGCAGCACGAGGAAGTCTCTCTTTATGGGTAAGGTCCTACCGGCATCAATCGCTGCCGTTCGCCTTTGAGTGATGCATGAGTAATTCCAAGGGTCCTCGTACCGGCCGTCCTCCTGCCTATGCGCCGCATGGAGTGGTGGCGACGCCGCACTATCTCGCGAGTGCAGCCGGGCTGAACGTATTGCAGAGAGGCGGCAGTGCCGTTGACGCCGCGATTGCCGCGAATGCCGTGTTGTGCGTCGTCTACCCGCATATGGCCGGATTGGGTGGCGACGGCTTCTGGTTGATTGCGCAGGCTGCGGAAGGCCGCGTGCACGGACTCAACGCGAGTGGACCTGCTGCGCGCGCGGCAACGGTCGATTACTATCGTCCACGGAGCAAGGGTGACGGAATTCCCACGAGCGGCCCGCTTAGCGTCTTGACCGTGCCGGGCACAGTCGATGGCTGGCGTTTGGCGCACGAACGGTTCGGCCGGCTCGACTGGAACGCACTGTTCGACGCCGCGATCGACTATGCGCGGGACGGAATGCCGGTCAGCCGTTCGTTAGCCGATTGGCTGGCGCAGGATGAACCGATTCTGGCAACTTATCCGGCCACGGCAGCCATATTTCTGCCCGGCAAGCGTGTTCCGCGCGCTGGCCAACGGTTGGTGCAACGCGATCTCGCGCGTTCGTTTCAGGAGATCGCCGACCTGGGCGCGCGCAAAAGCTTCTATGAAGGTCCAATCGCCGAACGTATTTGTGCCGCCTTGCAGCCGCAGGGCTCTCCGCTGGCGCCCGATGACTTCGCCGCTTTCCATGCGCAATGGGTCGAGCCGATCAAAACGACCTATCGCGGTTATGAACTGTACGAGCTGCCGCCCAATACGCAGGGTTTTACGGCGCTGCAGATTCTCAATCTCATTGAAGGTTACGACGTCAAGCGCTGGGGAGACGGCACGGCAGACTATTATCATCATATGACCGAGGCCGTTAAGGTTGCGTTTGCGGATCGAGACGAGTGGCTGACCGATCCGGATTTCGTCAATATTCCGGTCGAGCGGCTCATCAGCAAAGCATATGCTGACGAACGACGTCGTTTGATCGACTCCGATCGAGCGCTCGACATCGCCGAGGTGCCCGCGGGCATCCCCTATGCGCAACCGCACGAGCGACTGGCACCCGACGGCGATACGTGTTACTTGTGTGCCGCCGACCGGAATGGGATGATCGTGTCGCTGATCCAGTCCATTTATCACGACTTTGGTAGCGCGGTGGTGGGCGGTGACACGGGCATCATCTTGCAAAATCGCGGCGCCTTCTTTGCGCTGGACGATCGGCATCCCAATCGCTTAGAGCCGGGCAAACGCACGTTCCATACGTTGATTCCAGCACTCCTCGAGCGCGACGGTCAGCCGTATCTCGCGTTCGGATCGATGGGCGGCGAGGGTCAGCCGCAGTCACAGGCTGCGCTGGTTACGCGCATCGTCGATTTCGGCTATGACGTGCAGCAAGCGATCGAGGCGCCGCGCTGGCTGTTGGGACGCACGTGGGGGACCCGCACACGCAATCTCTCGCTCGAAGGGCGCATCTCCGATGAAGTCGTGCGGGAGCTGAAGCAACGCGGGCAGCCGGTCGCGATGGTCACCGATTGGAACGACAATATGGGGCACGCATCCGCGATCCGCGTCGATCGGGAACAAGGATTCTTTGAAGGCGGCGCCGATCCGCGCGGCGATGGTGCCGCACTCGGTTATTGACGTCACTTCTTTGCTTCCGGCGACGGACTGACTGCGGCGACCCCGGGCTTTCTCAGCAAGAAAATGAGCGGCAGGTTGAGGAGCGAGAGCAGAGCGACGACTTTCGAGTTGTCCGCATAGGCCAGGACGGCGGCCTCCTGCTGGACGAGGGACGCTAACGTCAGCACCGGCGGCACGAAACCAAGTGGCACCAGGCGTCGCAACGTAGCGTCGCCCGCGAGCAGCGATTGGAACCACGCGGCACTGTGATCGAAGATCACGCCCAGGCCGGTAGAAGCCACCGAGCCGCCGAGTAACAATACCATCTTAAAGATCGCGATGCCCTCGGCGCGCACGTCCGTCGGAAGGGAGCGGACCAGCACGTTTGCGATCGGCGAGAAGAGACATGCAAATGCTGCGCCGGAAATAATCAGTGCGAACACAAACGTCGTGAACTCCGATCCAGATGTCGTTTGTACCGCGAGTAACGCATACGAGAGCGGCACGAGGAGGAAGCCGATCGTCACCGGAACCCGCACGTCGAGCCGGTCGGAATTCACAAGCATCACGACCAGCGGGGCCACGATCAAAATTGCGGGGATGCGCAGCGTCAGGAGCGCACCCGCCGTCGAAGGCGGAAAGGCGAGGCTTGTTAGCGCGTACTGCAGGAAGAGATTTGCGCCGTAGAGCGGCACGCCCAGGCCAAACCCGAGGATGCTTCCGACCGCGAGATTTCGGATATTGAACAAACGCAACTGGATGAAACCGCATCGATCCTCGCAGAGCTCGCGCCAGATGAATCCCGCAAAGCCGACCGCCGAAAGCAGGCAGCTCCACACGATGTCCGGGCTAGGGAGCCAATCCCTGCGTTCACCGAACGATGAAGCATATTCGAAGCAGAAGAAGGCGAGTAATGCGAACGCGATGCCCGGGATGTCGAAGCGTCCCGTCCATTGGCGCCCCGGCGCTTCAAGCAGCGCGAAGATGACGCTCCCTGCGAAAACGGCCAGCAACGCATATAGCACGAACACATCGCGCCAGTGAGCATGATCGAGAAACCAGCCGCCGATAAACGGTCCGGCCGCGACGCCTGAGAGCGAGACCACCGAAAACAACGAGAACGCTATGCCGCGCAGCCTCGCCGGAAAGAGCGTTAACACGGTTGCCACGGCGCACACGAAAAACGTTCCTTGCGCCATTCCTTGGAAGCACCGGCCGACGTTAAAGGCACTCAACGACGTCGTGATCGCGAGCAGCAGCGTGAGAAATCCGAAGGTCAGGTGCCCGACGCCGAAGACCGCCTTTCGTCCGAAGCGGTAGATGAGCCAGGGCGTGAGCAAAACCATGACCCAATAGAAGGTATTGAATCCGATCGACGTCCAGGGCAGTTCATCGGCGCTCGCGCCCAGACTCCCGCCGGCGTAATTCTGGATAGACTGAAATACGCTGCCGAACGATTGATCGACGAAAAGCGAGATCAGCGCGGCAAGCATCACGAAGACGCTGCCGACACTAACGTCTTGGAAAAGCTCGATTCGGAAGAACGATCGGCTGGGCGCGGCGGTCACCCCCACCAGGCGCGTTAGGGCACCACGCGCTTCAGGTGGGCGGGGAGCGCCGCCGGCTATGACGGTCGACGACCTGAAGGGCCTCCGCGGCATAGCGTTTCCGGCGCGGACCACCGCCCGACGCCTCGAGAAACTCGATCTCCACTTGTGAGTCGGGATGCACCGCGGTGACGATCGCCTCCTCGTCCTCGCCGCGCACGACTACGTGTTCTCCGACGCGAATCACCGTACAAACCTCATGTGTAACGCTCCCGAACGAGTGGTGTACAATGTGCCCTGCGGCTTGTACCTTTCGCCGCCTTACCAGGGCTTACCGCGTCGTAGCCTCTCCCGCCCCGCCGAACCCATGAAAGAAAAAGCCCCGCCGCCACCCCAGCGCAATGGTGTCCCGACAAGGTTGCCGAAGCAGCCTAACCTCCGATCCGATCCGCTCTCGGGGGAGGCGTCGCACATGGTAGTTGGGCATATCAGCCGCTTCGCGCTCGCGTCCGGCGCGGCCGCAGTCCTGCTCGCGGGGTGCGCAGTTCCTTCACAGACGCAGGATGACATGCAGCGGCCGATTGCCGTGCCAGGCGTGATGGCACGCGTGCCGAGGCCAGTGACGCCGTCGTGGATGGCGCCGGATGCGACAAAGGGCGACCTCATGTATGTTTCCTCCGAGATGAACTGGGAAGTCGACGTCTTCTCTTATCCCGGCGGCAAACGCGAGGGCGAACTCAGCGGTACGGATTTCCTTCCACTCAGCCTCTGCTCCGATAAGCGCGGTGACGTTTTCATTCCGAACGCCGAGCAGTCGGACATCCTCGAATACGCGCACGGCGGCACGACGCCGATTGCAACACTGTACGAAACGGGCCAATCCGCCGAAGCCTGCGCGGTCGATCCGGCGACCGGCGATCTGGCCGTCGACAACGTTACGACGAACGGCGGTGAAGCCGGGAGCATAGCGATCTACAAGAACGCGAGCGGAAGTCCGCAGACGTACTCGATCCCGAACATGTACCTGCCGTACGAATGTGGTTACGACGATCATAGTAACCTGTTTGTCGCGGGGCTGACCACGTTTACGGGCGTGGCCGGCGGAAAGTATGTGTTTGCCGAGCTACCGAAGGGCGGCTCGGCATTCAGCGACGTCACGATCCATGCGCCCATCAAACTTCCCGGCGGCGTGCAGTGGGACGGCAAATCCCTGGCGGTCGGAGATTCGGCATCCGGAATCATCTATCGAACGAACGGCGCCGGCGGCAAGGTGAGCGGGAAGACGAAGCTACGCGGCTCCGACCGCGTCTTGCAGTTTTGGATTCAGGGAAATGACGTGGCGGCGCCGAGCTACTATTCGGTTCACACCGATCTTTGGAAGTATCCGGCCGGCGGCCGCGCCATTGGTGGCGTCACCGTCGCCTCACCCTGGGGCGTGACCGTCAGCGTGAGGCCCAAGTGAGGCGGCTGACATTGCCGGCCGCGGCCTTGTGCGTCGCGCTTGCCGGTTGCGGCTCGCCGCTCTCGCCGACCACTCAGAGCGGCTTGGGTCAGGCCCTCCCGGAGCACAACGTCACGAAGCCGGCGCGTTCGTGGATGCTCGCCGGTGCTAAGCAGGGGTCGCTGCTCTACGTCTCGTCGCTGTGGACGAGCGCCGTGTACGTCTTATCCTATCCGAAGCTGGGACTGGTCGGCGTCCTGGCGGGATCGGACTTTGATCAGCCCGTCGGGCTATGCTCGGACGACAACGGTGACGTCTTCGTACCGCTCATCGGTGAAAACGAGACGCTCGAGTACGCGCACGGTGGGTCGCGCCCTATCGCGACGCTAAGCAGCTCGCCGGCCACGGCTCCTTATACGTGCGCTGCGGATCCTACCACGGGGAATCTCGCGGTGGACGTCGACATGAGCGACAGCCAGTACGCAGCGATCTATGCAAACGCCTCGGGAACTCCGTCGCTGTACGAGAATTCCTATATCAACAACCCGACATTCTACGGTTACGACAACAAAGGCGACCTCTTCGCCGACGGATATAACAAGTCCATGAGCGGCGCCGTCCTGACGGAACTTCCCAAAGGCGGCAAGGCGTTTACCAATCTTCAACTGAGCGAAGGCATGCGAGGTCCAGGCAGCGTTCAATGGGATGGAAAGCATATGACGATGTACGACGAAGCCGCCGGCGTGCTCTATCGCTTGAAGATCACGGCGTCGGGCGCGCAAGTTGTCGGATCGACCACCCTGAGCCCGTACGGAAATGGAATCTACAGCACCTGGATAGATCGAGATAGGATCGTTGGAGCTGACGACGCGCGCGCTTTTGTTGGAGTTTGGAAATACCCGCAGGGAGGCACGGTGCTCAAAACGGTGACCGTCGAAGAGCCGTTCTCGGTAACGATCAGCACGCCGCCGCAGAAGTAGTTATTTCCATCCGCAGCGG